>JAJRVC010000222.1 GCA_024277475.1 Deltaproteobacteria bacterium | reverse complement strand
TATCATATTTTTGCTGTGGTTGATACAGGCGCTCCGTACAGCGTGTTATCTCCAGACACTGCGAAAGATTTAGGGATAGATATTGATAGTGGTATTAATACAAGGCCTCTTGCCACTAGCCGTGGGAAATTTAAAGGGAAATTGTGTAGAATTGCAGTAGGACTGGATAGCGATGATGACGGGAAAGGGATTAGCCTAGAAGCAAATTTTTTTATTCCCATCCCTGAAGTGGGAGATCCATTATGGCCTTCAGACCTTCATTTTATCGGATTGAACACTTTTCTATTTGCAATACGCTTTGCCATAGACCCACAAAACAATCTCTTTTATTTTGGAGAGATTGTTTAACATCCTTGTCGGGCTAACAATGCTATTGCACCGGAATTGCTAATCTTGGTTTCGTTAAAGTGTCTTGTTGGTAGTTGAGGTTAGTTGCGCTAATAATGTTGGTTTTAATATCCGCAATCCGGTGAATAGCTAGCGTTAGCTGGATAAATATCAAGAACAATGGAGTAAAAAATGGATCCAATTACTCTAGCCCTCGTGACCGCCATTGCGGGTGGTATCGCCGGAGCAGCAGCAACGAGTGCCCTTGATGGACTCATATCTCTAATCAAGAAAAAGCTCGGTGATAAGGGCAATAAGATTATTGAAGCGGCCAATCAACTTGAAGCTGATCCGGCATCAGAGGAGCGCCATAAAGCACTGGAGAAAGAAGTTGCTGCGACCAATGCCAACGAGGATCCCGAAATTCTGGAAGCTGCCTACACCGTGTTGGACAAAACGAGCAGTCAACCCAAGCCAGAAGAGATCGCTCCGACCTTAAAAATAAGCGTTCACGAAAAAATTAGTACTCAGGAGAAAGTTGGCGTCCAGCCCGAGCCGGAAGAGGATACCGCAACTGGAGATGAACACTTAGATGTTCCTTTTTTCGACTTCTTCCGAGAGATTCCTTCTACAAAAAGCATATATTCGAAAGGTATTCAATTCACTGATAAAAACCCGGAGGACCGTTCTGATCCTCCTAAACTCTATTTATCAGTCTATTTTAAGGAGAGTAAATATTTTGTACCATATCCTTTCTTTGCAAATGAGAAATGGTTATATCTTGAAGCCAATATGCGCCCTGCCTTGAATCTCAGGATTCAAGTTCGTGCTTTTAATATGCGGGATGTAGATGAACTGATGAATTTTCTGCACAATCGTAGAGATGGATGGAATTTGCAGGGGCCAAGGCCAGCGGATGACCAAGCTGGGGACTATTTCTACGTATGGCGAGAGAATAATGAAAATAGGCTGATGATATCTACCTTCACACCGACAAACGCCGGCATTTCGATTCATGCTCGCTTTTCTGATGAAGTAGCGAAGGCGTTTGCTGATTATCTTGAAAAAATAGGTTTCACAATGCCTTTCAGAGAATAACTTACCTTTACCAAAACAAACAGGTGCTTAACCCCACAAAAATCCAGCTAACAAAAAAATGCACGCGAATTGCTAATCTCGGTTCGTTTGCAAAGGTGGTTGACAATTCAGGTTGGTTGCGTTTACAATGTTATTCAAAGTAGCCGCAATCGCGTGATTTTTGGGCGTTGGGCGGCGGGATTTCCAAAACCAGGGGCTTTCAAGTCACAAAAGGATGATTTTGAAGATTCTTAAAGAGACACCCGAAACCGCTTTGACCAAAGATAGGATTTAAACTACAATAAAAAGACCTACGAAGTTTGACAAATTCGTTGGCCTTTTTGTATCGGGTTGATATTCGTAATTGGAGGTCACGTACAGATGACGCTTGCAGAGAACATCCACCACTACATTCAAATGTTGCCCGCCTCACTTCAACAGGAAGTGTTTGATTTTGTCAGATTTTTGTTATTTAAGCGGGAGCAAGAAACAGTACCGGAAGGCAACAGAGTTGAGTGGTCGAATTTATCGTTAGAGTTGGCCATGCGCGGTATGGAAGATGAGGACATCTCGCTTTACACTCTTGAAGATTTACGGGAAGTCTTTGCGTGAAAAAAGCTGGTCAGATAGTTCTGTTTCAATTTCCACAAACGGATATGGAACCAGGCAAATTACGTCCTGCTTTGTTGTTGGGGAAGTTACCGGGACCCTATGATGACTGGTTGATCTGTATGATTTCATCCCAGTTGCAGCAGTACATCAAAGGGTTTGATGAAATGATGGACAAGGATGAGGCTGATTTTGCGAAGTCGGGCTTGAAAACATCGAGTGTGATTCGTGTGGGACGATTGGCAGTAGTGGCTGGCGATATGCTCTTGGGTACAATCGGTGAAATTGATGGCGAAAGGTTAATGCGGGTCAAAACCAACCTTGCCAACTGGCTGATTGAAAGATAAGCAGCTCATCTGCCAAGAGAAAGTGCCGCCCAACAAGCCTCTTGCACGCGACCCGAAAAGCTGCGTTTAATTGGAAGATTCTAAGCCACCAACGTCACTTTTAATTGTAGCATCCGTCGCTAACCTTTTCGGGCGCGTGATTTTTGGGCGTTAGCTGGCTTGACACCCGCACCTGGTTGCTAAAACCCTAACTTTCTCACTGGATATTGGCGAAAATTGTCCCCCGGTTCGTGGCGAAAAGATGGAGGGGAGTTTATCATGTTTATCAGAAGAAGTGAGACCACCATTGGCCGCCTGACTTTCAGAATCATCCTGTCACTGGGAGCGCTGGCCCTGCTGGCCGGTATAGTTTTTTGGGGCAAGGAGGCGGTGATTAAAGTTGAGAAAACCCGGGCAACCGTCGTCAACATTGCCGGCCGCCAGCGGATGCTGTCTCAGCGCATTGTCGTGCTGGCGACCTTGCTGGCCGCCAGCACCAACCCGGCCAAACGGGCCGACCTGCGTCGGGACCTGCAAGAAGCCATCGCCGCGATGGAAACCGCCCACACCGCCCTCTTGCACGGCGACCCCAGCCTGGGCCTGCCGGGGAACCCCTCGCCCGAGGTGCAGTCACTTTATTTTGAACCGCCGGTGAACCTGGACGCGCAGATACGCGACTACCTGGCGGGGGCTCGCGCCCTGGCCCAAGCCCCCGAAACGGAACTCGCCCCCGACAACGCCCTGCTGCAAGACACCCTCACAGCGGCCGAGAGTGGCTTGCTGGACGCTCTGGAGGCGGTAGTGAGCCGGTACCAGGCTGAGCGGAACTCGCCCGGTTGGAACGCATGGAGGTGTTGGAACTGGTCGCCACCCTGCTGACCGTCGTCTTCATCGGCTTGTTTGTTTTCCGGCCCATACTGCGCCGGGCGAGGCAAGAAGAGGCCTCCCTGCGGAAAAGCGAGGCCAGAAACCGGGCCATCCTGGACGCTCTGCCTGATTTGGTGTTCTTACAGCGCAGGGATGGCACTTATCTGGATTTCCACGCCTCCAAAACCGACAACCTGTACGCGCCCCCTGCCGAATTTATGGGCAAGAAGATGGATGAGGTGCTGCCGCCGAAACTGGTTCAACAGACTAAACACCACATCGAACGCGCTTGGCAAAGCGGCCCCCAGACCTTTGAGTACCGGCTTGCCGGGCAAGATTACGAGGCCCGCATGGTCGCCACCGGGCCGGATGAAGTGCTGACCTTTGTGCGTGACATCACCGGCCGGGTGCGGGCCGAAGAGAAATTCCGGTCGATTGTGGAGTCCGCGCCCGACGCGATGGTCATAGTCAACAAGGGGGGCGAGATGGTTCTGGTCAACGCCCAGACAGAGGCGATGTTCGGTTATACCCGGCAAGAACTGCTCGGCCAACCGGTTGAAATG
>JAJRVC010000221.1 GCA_024277475.1 Deltaproteobacteria bacterium | reverse complement strand
GATAAAGCGTAGCGTCATCAATATTCGAAGTTCGACGTTGGGCGTTCGATGTTCGACGTTCGAAAAATTCACTGTTCCGGCCAGGCGGTGTTTCTTGCGAACCCGGTTGCCGGCAGCCAAAGCGGCTTAATGTAGTTTCACACGAGGTTCCAGCCCGCCATGAAGACTTACGATTTAAGATAGTTTCTCGTCCTCGTTCCTCGTAATCGAGAATGGAGCTTAAAAAGCACGATGCGAAACGGGTCGAGGACGAGTGCGACATCCCGGCGGACTCTGTCCCTCCGGCACAGTCACATGACCCAATATGAAGTTCACTATTGGTGAATTTTAGATTCAACGTCCAAATTTTGATTGCGCTTGTATCTGCCTATTTCTTGGCCTTGTTTTTCCCCCCTTTTTTGCCTTTTTTCTTCCCCTTGCCCTTTTTCTCTTTTTTCTTAGCTTTCTCTTTCTCTTTCTTTTTTGCCTTTTTCTTGGCCTTTTCTTTTTCCTTGGATTTTTTCTTGGCTTTTTCTTTCTTTTCTTTCTCTTCTGCCATGGTGTCTCCCTCCTTTTTTAGATTATTTTTGTCAGGGCTTATCCTGTGAATCAAGAAGCATGCTTCTTGGGAAACTCAAAAAATTTTAATTTACCGCTGTGTTCAGAAATTTTTACCCATGATGAAATATCTAAATCTACGCAAAATACGCCGCAGGTCGGGATATTACTGATTGGCTTGTCACCGAAGAAATTGGCCAAGTCGGTTAATGCCGGATTATGGCCGACAACCATCGCCTTGTCTACGGCATTATCGATTTGTTCAATAAAATGTATTAAGGCATTTGCACTGAATTCATAAATGGATTCAGTGTATCGAATTTTATCGAGAGGATATTTGATTTTAGCGGCAATGATCCTCGCTGTCATGGCAGCTCTGTTTGCCGGGCTGGATATTACGAGGTCAGGCGCCACTTTTAATTTTTTAAGTATGTTTCCCATAAGCGGGGCACTTCTACGGCCGCGCTTGTTCAGGGGTCTTTCAAAATCATCCAAGTCAGGATATTTCCAACTTGATTTGGCATGTCTGACCAGATAGAGGGTTTTCATGTGTATCCATTTCGCTTTTTCCTTATATCATGCCGCTGGCCGATGAGGAAAAGGGCTAAGTTTTACAGAATGATACTCTTGTAGAAATGTACTACTTTAATTCAGCTGGTTTATGCAACCATTTTTTTTTGTCTGCCACCCGACCGCATTTTTTGCATATGAATGCCGGATTTTTCACGATATCTATAAATTCATCAAATTTTTTAGCTAACTCCTCTTCCTTCCATTTGCAAAGCCGTTTCGCCTTTTTCGCCATTTTGTCCCCTTTCAATTTTGTCTTGTGTCTTGATGGCCACTTTCCCGGCTTGATCAAGACCAATTTGTATACGGATTTTTAATCAGGTTGGAATTGAAATAGCGGGGATCACCGGTTACCTCTTCTCTCACCCAATCGGGCTTGGGGAACTCCTGATCTTCGCTTTCCAGTTCCACTTCTGCAATGATTAACCCCTGGTTTTCACGAAAGAATTCATCAACTTCCCAAACAAAACCCCCTACCTGTACTTTATAACGGGTTTTTTCAATCAGCGGTTTTTCACAGATTGCCAGGAGTTCATCGGCATCCTGGAGGGGAATTTCATATTCAAATTCCATGCGGGATGCTCCAATTGCAATTCCCTTGATTGTCAAGTAGGCTTTGTCTGCCAGGGTGCGCACCCGCACATTTCTTTCTTTCGCGCTGCTTAAATAGCCCTGGCGGTAGCGGGTTCCTTTTACATTACGCCAGGTGCCTTCTTTGACCCTGAATTTTCTTTCGATTTCTATGCCCATCGTATCCTCACAATATGATTGTAAAAAAAATCAGCCACAAAGGCATAAAAAAAGTTATTATAACCTTAGTGCCTTTGGAGCGGAACTGTTACGACCTTCTCTATTTCCGTTTTTCAGGAGAAAGTATGGTTTTTTGAACTTTGTTCCATAGGTTTTGATATGATTTTGCAGCCACTGACGAGGGCGCGAAAGCCGCAACCGGTTCGCGGTGGATTCCCATTTTTTCGATCTGTGCCAAATAAGGAATAGAGCTTTGCAAAACACCATCGAACTCCTTTGACACGGTTACCATGAGGTCATGGTGCATTTTTTTGTGTCGATCGACCATCGAAAAAAAACTGAAAATCTTACCTGTCTCATAATTATTTTTTTTGCAAAAAGACAGTAATTGTCGATGAGTTCGCACGGCCAGTGTTGTCGGTATCAGTGGTACCAGGGTGTAGTCTACCGCGCTTAGTATATTCTCAGCCAGGATGCTGATGGTGACCGGACAGTCAAGAATGATTAAATCATATTGATTTTTAAAAGGCTTTAGAATTTTTTTTAATCGCTGTCTTGAATGCCTCAGTTTAGCGAAAGCGGTATCTAAATTACGGAGCGAGAAATCTGCCGGCAACAGATCCAGGTTTTCATAATCAGTGCCTTTAATACTTTTATAAACACGCTTTCCTCCTTTGATGAACCCCTTGGCCCTGGACTTAAGCTTAGGCCTTACCCGAAAATAGTAGGTTGCGGAACTTTGAGGATCCAGATCGCAGATCAGGGTTTTAGCACCTGTTCGAGCTGCCAGATAGGACAGGTTTACTGCGGTTGCGGTTTTACCCACCCCACCTTTATTGCTGTAAAGAGCCAGTGTGACCATGATAGTTCCTCTTAGGGCCTTATCGGGTTTTTCCTGACAACATGTTGTAAGAAACCGATGAACGTAGAACATTGACAATATCGTAAAAAGTCAAAATTCTTGAATTTTGATCTTATAACCTATTGTAATTCTTGAGTGTGAACTTTTGTTTTTGTGTTTTTTGTGGCTTTTTGCGGCGACATCAACATTGAACATCGAACGTTGAATGAATGTATTCTGTCTGTTTTAAAAAGATTTAGCGAAGCGGTTCCATCCTTTGACATTCGTCAATTTTTTCCCGGTGTTATGGTGAATAATTCCCGGAACAACTCCTGATTTTCAGGCGATGCAAAATCCGTGAAAGTTTTGGCAAATTCATCTTTAACGGTCTGTCGTTTTCGATCCAACGTTCCAACCAGGCTGCCAATTGCCACCAGTGTTTTTTTTGACTGCTGATCGGTTGCGGGCAATTTCTTGGTAAGGCCCAAAAGATATTCTTCCTGAACACAAAGATCGTTAAAGTCCCCTAGGTTGTCTTGTAATTTCTTCAATTGCGCAATTAAGACATTAATTTTTTGGCGGGGAAACAGACTGGAGAAAAACTCCATTAAGTATCGCAATTTCTTGCATTGAATTCTCAGAACATGCAGCATTTCGTCTTCGGTGTTCTCTATGATCAGGTTACCGGCTTTTACAACACCTCGATATTTTTTATAGATTCTGTTGCGTGCCAGATCAATTATGGGGAGCTTGGCATTACCCGACGTTGCAGAATCCTCGCTCGGTTGATTTAAAAAGGCCTGCCAATCATACAAAACCCTTTTATATTTCTTAGACTTCAAACCGCTAAGGACGTCCTGTAATGCCTTGGATCGTTTTTGGCGCAAATAGTCAAACAAAGGATCAATGTCATTCCTCAAGACGGAGGGGAGCATTGTTTTGTAGGTATCCTCCTTGAGGAGATAGACATCTAAATCCCGCAACTGGTTGGAAAGTTTACCTGCAAAAGCAAAATCTTTCTTAAATCGGTTGGTCGTTCCTATCGGAAATACATTTTTGATTTGCCCCAGCGCCGAGCGGGTGCGGCGAATGGCAACTCGGAAATCATGCAGAAATTCCGTATCCAGGTCTTTTCCAATGTTGACTTCGTTAATTTTGATTATTTGCAGCAATAAGCGCAAAATTACTTTGGCAGCATCATCAGAGCGCATTTCAGGGGCGAGTTGAATATCTAATTTTGCAGAATAGCCGCCCGGTTTTTTATCAACGGCCTCCAGCGCTTTAAAATAGATGTCTTCCTTTTTACGGATTGCTAATCCTGCTGTCTGGAATCGTCTGGTCAGGTTTTGAGAATATTTGGGGTATCCCTTAACTGGTTTCAACCATAAATGAGCAGTCAGGGCCGGTGCATTTTTTTCACCAGACGGTAGAATCTCTTCATAGGCCAATCGCGTCACGGTTTTTTCGTTCGGGTTCAAAATACGATAAGTCGTCGACCGGCAATACACCTCAACAAGCTTTAAGAGCGCTCGCATTTTTATAATCGGCCCCAGCTGTTTCTTCAATTTACCATCAGGAAAATCCTCTATGAAAACGGGTAAAGAAGTGATTTCAGTGGTATATATAATTTCGCTTTTTGTCAGTTTGCGCAAAAACAGCCTGTTGCCGGACTCATACAAAACAAGTGATTTATTAAATAGACGCCAGTCAAACGTATCATAAATGGCTAAACTCTCAGAAACAACCGGCCCTTTTTTGATCGTGTATTGATCGGCCAGTTCGTTGATAAATTGCTGCTGCCTATACCCGTCCGGTAAATTAAATTTCAAATTATTGCGCATATTTTGATTCTCTATCGTAAACCGCTAATATGTTACGGTAAATCATTATGATTCATTCTTGATAAACGGATCAAACAGGGAGCGAATGAATTTTAAATTCATGTATTGCTGCAGTTTGTCCCAGGTGTCCGGGTTTTTCATACCTGAAAACCGCGTCTGATACGCCACCCAGCCCATGGCCGACCATGAAATTCCGCGCAGGTAAACGAAGGGATCTCGCAGTCTGACGCGGTCCATCAACGTATCCCGCAGATGCCGGTCCCGCAGATGCCGACTGTAAGTTTTCAAAAAATCGCGTTTTTCCTCCTTCGCCATTCTCCAGTTTGTTTTCCACAGGGTTGTCAGCGGAGAACAGAAGTGACACAGGTCCTGGGATGGATCTCCCCAACGGGGCATCTCCCAGTCGACCAGATGAATCGTTTCCTGCTGCCGGTTCACAATGAAGTTGCCTGAATTTACTTCCGTGTTGACGATGCAGGGCCAAAGGTCCTGCTGGTAATAGGTTTCCTGCGACCGGGCGTCGTCGGCCCAATTTTTTAATTCCATAAGATAATCACGGATTTCGGGCTGAGCCAGATCCGAATCGAAGTACTGCCGGAGAAGTCCGGCGCACTCCTCGTAGATCAGGGTCAACGGGGCATCCTCGCGGATGAGATGGTTCTTTTCCTCCGGTACGTCTATCTGATGGATGATTGCAAAAAGCCCGGCTGCATCCCACAAATCACGCCGGTAATCCATTGACTCCCCCGGGAGGTATTCCATAATCAGGATGCCATGCTCGAACACCTGCCGTGTGTCATCCACAAAATAGGGCCTGGGTGTTATCCCGCTTTGCGCCAACAGCTTTAGCGCTTTGTACTCGTAGAGGATTTGATCATCCCGGTTGATCTGGCTTCCAATGTTCAGCCGAAAGACGAGCTGGAGAGAACCGGAAGATATTAGATAGTTTAAATTATATTCACCCTGGGCCAGCGGGTTGACCGTAAATTTGCGGTCCTGCAGGGCGGGGACGTCGTTCCAATTACGGCCGGCCAGGTAAGCGGACACTTTGGGCAACATGTCGTTCATCAAGGTCATCGTTATTATTTTCCTTTAAAATCCGTGCCCTGATTTTTTAAACTGATTCCGTCCCGGAAGGAAAAATCCGAATTTTATCCGGCGGCAGGTGGATGCAGACACTCTGGCCGGGTTCGAAGTCATTGCCCGAGGTGAGAACCACAAAGCGGGTATCCCTGCATTTTACCCAGATGCGGGTGGCACTGCCTTCGAAATTCGTTTTTGCTATTTTTCCGTGAAGATCATATTCAGCATCAAGAGATAACCGGATGTCCTCCGGACGTATGGTGGCCGTCCGCAAATGTCCGTTACCGTTTACGTCCGGTGCCGGAATATTACCAAATTCCGAGCGGAATATGCCGTCTTTTACCCTGCCCCGGATAAAATTACAGCCGCCGAAAAAACGAGCTACCTCGGGGTCCGCCGGCAGGTAAAAAAGCTCCCTGGGCCTGCCGGTCTGGCGCAACCGTCCGTTTAAAAGCAGGCACACGCGGTGGGAAATCATCAAGGCCTCCGCCTGGTCGTGGGTGACAAAAAGCGTAGTGATCCGAGTTTCGGCCTGGATGTCCTGAATTAATTCCCGCATCTGCCGGCGCAGATTGGCATCCAGGTTGCTCAACGGTTCATCCAGCAGCAAAACGGCCGGCTTGAGCACCAGGGCTCTGGCCAGGCTTACGCGCTGTTGTTGCCCGCCGGACAGTTCATGGACTTTCCGACGGCCCAGGCCGGTGAGTTGCGTTAACTGCAAGATCCGTTCTATGCGGTGTTTGGTGTTTGTCCCGTTTCGCCCCTGCATTCGCAAGCCGAAAGCAATGTTCTGCTCCACATTGAGAAACGGAAACAGCAGAGTTTTTTGAAACACCATAACGGCATTGCGTTTTTCGGGGGCCAGATCATGAACGGGTTGGCCGTCGATGAAAATCCTGCCTTTTTCCGGCTGTATCAAGCCTGCAACCGCCTTGAGCAGCGTGGTCTTACCGGCACCGCTGGGTCCCAGAAGAGAGACCATCTCACCATTTCGAACCTCAAGATTGAAATCGATGACAACCGGTTGCCTGCCATAGCGGATGGTAAGATTTTCCAATATCAGATTGCCCATTATCGTACCCCTGCAATGCTTTTGCCACCCAGATACCTGGCACTGAATAACAGCGCAAGAAACGCCGGCACTACGAAAACGATGCTCACCGCAGCGGCCACCGGCCGGTCGCCGCTGCCCATGAGGGCAAACAGCAAAATGGGCAGGGTTGTCACCTTGCCGCCGCCGATAATCAGGGTGCTCAGATACTGACTCCACGACAGCAGAAATGAGAATAAACCGGCCACTATGATACCAGGAAAGGTCAGCGGCAGCATTACCCGGGAGATAACCTTCCAGGAGGATGCACCCAGTGAGCGCGCCTGCTCCTCGTAGTCCGGGTTGTAATTTGAAAAGACACCCCACAGTACGAAAACCGAATAGGGCAGACAAAATGTCAAGTGTACCAGAACCACCCCCAAAAACGTTGAGGCCAACCCCATCTTGATGAACCAGAGATGTAAACCCATGGCCACGCTTAGAGGGGGAACGACCACCGGCAGAGTTAGTATGACCGATATCAGATCTTTACCCTTAAAGTCATATAATCCCAGGGCTCTGCCTGCAGGTATGCCGATCGTCACTGATAGAAGGGCGGTTACCAGGGCAACCAGCATGCTCTGGATCAGTGCGGTAATAATCTGAAAGCCGGCTGTGCCGGACACATAATCCCAGGCTCTAAAACCCCACTGCCGGGGCCACAATTCCGGGTAAAACCAGCGGTTGGAAAATGACCACACCATCAGAACTGCAAACGGCAGTGCAATCGTCGCAATCACCGCTGTGGAGAGGATATTTCGCTTTAATGATTTCATCACAGGATCGCCCCTCGGCGCCGGGCAGCCTGGATGCAGGTCTGGGAAAGCATGATGGCAACGATGATAATTGCGGCAATAATGATCCCGATGGCAATACCTTCCGGCCTGGCCAGAAGATCGACATCACTGTAGCTTTTATACGCCCACACCGGCAGCATCATGGGATAGGTTTGCCCTAAAAGAAAGGGTATCTCAAAGGCACCGAAGGTGTAGGCAAAGACGATCAAACAGGCGGCGCCCAGGCTGGGTGATAGGGTCGGCAGGGTAATATAGCGAAATCTCTGCCAGGGGCCCGCTTTCAGTGTCCGGCCCACCTCCAGCAATTCAACTCCCGTGTGGCGAAGCACCGTAAGAACCATCAGGGTGATAAATGGAATTTCTTTCCAGACATAAGCCAGTATGATACCGACACCCCAGCGATCGTTGATCAGCAATGGAAAGGCAGCGGATGAATCGATCAGTCCGAACTTGATGGCCAACCGGGAAAAAAAACCTGTTGGTGACAGCATAAATACTACGGCTACTGCAATTACCAGATGCGGCACCGTCAATGGAATCTGGAAAATAAAATGAACGAGACGATATTTTTGCGGAAGGGAGACCAGAACCAGTGCCAAAATAATGCTGAGGGCAGCGGCGATGGCGGTTGATGTCGCCGATACATACAAGGTCAACATCAGGCTCTGCAAAAAGTCGGGATCAGAAAGCACGTTTGTAAAATGTTCAAAGGTCAACGTGTTTGGACCGGCAACCGCCAAATGCGTCAGGCTTTGAATCAAACCCAGCACAAGCCCTCCGCCGAAAAGAACCACGACGATCAATAGCGCAGGCGCAACCAACAAGCCTGTTGCCCGAAAGCCGGGGCTTTCGCGTGTGCGAGCGTCCGTATCTGCCGATAAGTTTTTGGTGTAAGTATTCACGCCGGCGTTCATGGGTTCCAGGGTTCAAGGGTTCAAAGGTTCAAGGGTTCCAGGCTGCATTCGCGTCCCTGGACTGCATTTGGGCTTAAATTTTGATCACATTTTTATTCCGACTTTCAAAAGGTTTCAGGTTTCAGGTGTCAGAATGGAAGCGCCTGGGAGTTGAATCCTGATACCTCTTGTGAAACTACGCCAAAATGGCACGGTTTTTTTCGATTACTAAACTGACCGCTTTGGCAGCCGGATTGAACAGCGAACCGCAGAATATCGAATATTGAATGTCGAATTTCGAAGGATGGAAACGCTTCAGGCTTCGCCTTCGGCTACGACCCGACAGGTCGCTAAATCTTTTTTAAAATAGACAGAATACATTCATTCGACGTTCGATGTTGGACGTTCGATGTTCGGTGTTCATTAGTTTTTTTTCGATTTGACCAGCCGTTTTTCAGGCCAGCGGCGGCGCTCATATGAAACTACATATAATCAAGTGCGGTCACACCCATATAAACCCTTAACCCTAACCTGTGAACGGTTATCTCCCTTTAAGTACGTGTTTGTCCCAGCCTTTTTCCAGTCGGATAAGAATCTCCGATGGCGGTTCCGGGAGTTGATGAGTCTGCAATTCCCCATTAGACAAGGTCGCAATTCCGCGGGGAAGATTATCAAATTTTTCCTGCCAGGTTTTATCCAGACGCTGGATATCGATGGCCGGAAAATCACCCCAAATCTCAGGATCCGCTTTTTTCAGCTGAGCTTCGGGTGAGATCAGGAAATCGGCCACCACCATGGCGCCTTCTTTGGCAGCGGCGTTAAAGGGGATGGCCACAAAATGGATGTTGCTGATGGTCCCTTCTTTAAACACAAATGTTCGCACCGTATCGGGATAAAGACCGTCATAAATCATTTTGGAAGCTTCGGCCGGGTGATAGCTGATGGCAAAATCGACTTCGCCGTCGGCCAGCAGGTGAGCCAGCCTGGTGGGATTTTCCGGATAGGTCATACCCTGACGCCATAAACTTGGGGCGATGTTTTTTAGGAGCGTGTAGGTTTTATTAGCAGCTTCATCAAAGCGTTTTTCATCAAATTCACCCTGCCAGGAGGCGGCACCACCGGACACATGGTAGAAGATATGGCGAACAAACACCGAACCGGTAAAGTCGGGGGGGGCCGGATAAGCAAAGCGACCGGGGTGTTTGCGAATCCAGTCCAGCAGGTCTGCCATGGTTTCCGGTGGATGGGGGATGCGTCTGGAATCATAGATCATTACCACCTGGGCACTTCCCCAGGGAGATTCCAACCCCTGTACGGGTTCGCCAAAGTCGTTATGAACCGATGGGCGGGTCCAGTCGACCAGCTTCTGATTGGGTAGCCGGTCGGCAAACGGTCCGTAAAGGAGGTCGTTTTTTTTGCAGGTACGAAAATTTTCACCATTAATCCACATTAAATCAACCTCGCCACCTTCATTTTTGCCGGCCTGTTTTTCAACCAATATTTTACTGACGACCTCGGAAATGTCTTTGATCGGCACCTGACGGAGCTTGACACCGTAGAGTTCCTTGACACGCGGGACCACATAGCCATTGACATAGGCGTTGGTAGAGGGGAAGCCACCCCACATGAACCAGTCCACCGTTTGGCCGCGGGCGCGCTCCAGGACCTCAGACCAGGTGAGGGCCTTTACCTGAGGGGCTGTATTCAAAACTGCCACGGCAATGAGTACACCGATTAATTTCAGCCAACATACATGCCGTTGGTTTTGCTTCCCGCCTTTCATTTGTCCTCCTTCAAACGATTGAATAATGCAGATTGAAGATTGAATATTTAAGGAATACCGGCGTTTTATAGCAAGTGCTTTAATCCCGGGGAATAGAAACCGGGGAGGGGGTGGCAATTCTTCCCGGCTTGTCAGTGTCCCTTGTTTAGATTCTTATAAATTCTTGTCGTTTTTAGCGTGCGAGCCTTACACCTTATGAAACATCATTTATTACAAAAATGTAGTTTTTTTTCTGATTAAACTGGCCGCTTTGGCAACCGGCGACTGGGTTGAAACCCGACTTTAATCCATATGTTCCACGATACACTGAGCAAACTCCGAACATTTTGCTTCCCTGGCACCTTCGATCTGACGGGCCAGGTCGTAGGTTACCGTACCTGATTTAATGGCGGCCTGAAGCGCCTGTCGAATCAAATCGGACGATTGCCGCCAATCCATATAGTCGAGCATCATGGCCCCTGACAGGATTAAGGAACTCGGGTTAACTTTGTCCAGGCCGGCATATTTGGGTGCGGTTCCGTGGGTGGCTTCAAAAACAGCGCAGCGGTCGCCGATATTTGCACCCGGCGCCATTCCCAGACCACCCACCTGGGCAGCCAGTGCATCCGAAAGATAGTCACCGTTCAGGTTGGGTGTAGCAATCACGTCGTATTCGTCGGGTCTCAGCAGGACCTGCTGGAACAGCATGTCCGCGATGCGGTCTTTGATTAAAACTTTTCCCCCGGGTAACTTTCCCCGGTAGTCATTGTAGAGTTCTTTTTCAGTGAGGGTATGATTGCCGAATTTTTCCCGGGCTACTTCGTAACCCCATTTAGCAAAAGCACCTTCGGTAAATTTCATGATGTTGCCCTTGTGCATCAACGTAACGGTCGAACGATTGTTGTCGATGGCATAGGCAATGGCGGCGACCACCAGGCGTTTGGTGTTTTTAGCGCTGATGGGTTTGATGCCAAGTCCGGTTTCGGCCGGCAAAGATGTGCCCATCTGTTCGTTTAAAAAGGCCCTGAGTTTTTCGGCCTGACTGCTGCCGGCCTGATATTCGATACCGGCATAGACATCTTCCGTGTTTTCCCTGAAGACCACCATATCGATGTTTTCCGGATGTTTCATGGGACTCGGCACCTGATCAATGTATTTAACCGGCCGTACACAAGCATAAAGGTCCAGTTTTTGTCGAATGGCGACATTGAGACTTCGAATCCCCTTGCCCACCGGGGTGGTCATCGGTCCCTTAATTGCCACCACGTTTTTTTCGATGGCATCCAGGGTATCTTCAGGAAGCCAGGTGCCCGTTTCCTGAAAACTTTTCTCCCCCGCCGGCACTTCAAACCAGGTGATCCGTCGCCGGCCGCCGTATGCTTTTTGAACGGCACTATCCAGTACCAGACGGGCCGCCCGCCATATGTCCGGTCCGATTCCATCACCTTCGATAAAGGAAATGATGGGATGATCGGGTACCATTAGCGATCCGTCTTTACTTTTTACAATTTGTCCTTCGCTTGCCATGATGTGTTCCCTTCTACCACTAAAGGATTGTAGGGCAATCCACGCTCGGCTGAGCTCGTCGACGTTCGCGGCTGCCTTTTGAGGCCGGTACGGTGACCAACACTTTGAGCCTCGGTGAATGATCCATGAAGGTTGGCACGATGGCCGACCCTACGATCAACCAGTAACCAGTATCTTAGTTCTCTCCCATCACCTTGCGTAAAACATACGGCAGGATTCCGTTGTTTTCAAAATAAGCGACATCCACCTCGGTGTCCAGCCGGGCGATAACTTCAAAATTGATTTGACGGCCGTCTACTTTGACGGCTTTCACCTGTAACACTTTGCGAGGTTTTATATCATCGATGCCGCTGATGGAAAATGTTTCAGATCCGTCCAGACCGAGCCCCTCCCAGCTGTTTCCCGGTTTAAACACCAGCGGCAGAACGCCCATACCAACGAGGTTGCTGCGGTGGATCCGTTCAAAGGACTCGGTGATGACCGCCCGGATGCCAAGCAGGCTAGTTCCCTTGGCAGCCCAATCCCTGGAAGAACCCGAGCCGTATTCTTTGCCAGCCAGAATAACAAGCGGTGTCGTTTCCGCCTGGTATTCCATGGCAGCCTCATAGATGAACCTCTCGCTGCCTTCCGGGTATTTGCGGGTATAACTGCCTTCTTTTTTCCCCATCATTTTGTTTTTAATACGAATATTGCCGAAAGTGCCCCGCATCATGACTTCATGGTTGCCTCTTCTGGAACCATAAGAATTAAAATCCTTGGGAGCGACGTTCTGATCCATTAAGTATTTCCCGGCAGGATAGTTTTGCGGGATGGCACCGGCAGGTGATATGTGGTCGGTTGTGATTGAATCACCCATGAGAAGCAGCGCTTTTGCATTCTTGATATTATCTGGTTCGGTCAATTGCAGCTTGAACCCGTCAAAATATGGCGGTTTTTTTATATAGGTGGATGCTTCATCCCAGTGAAAAGTTGTGCTTTTGGTGACCTTGAGTTTTTGCCAGAATTCGTCGCCGTCAAATATTTTTTCGTATTCAGTTTTGAAAAAATCCTGCTTCACATGCTTATCAACCACATCTTTGATTTCTTTGGAGCTCGGCCAGATATCTTTGAGATAGACCGGTTCGTCATTTGCGCCCAGGGCTACCGGCTCGTTTATTAAGTCGATATCAATTCTGCCGGCAAGTGCAAAAGCCACCACCAGCATGGGGGAAGCCAGAAAATTTGCTTTTATACTTTGATGAATGCGGGCTTCAAAATTTCGGTTTCCGGAAAGAACGGCTGCAACCGTCAGATCATTGTTAGCGATGGCGTCATCAATTTCAGGAGGCAGGGGGCCGCTGTTGCCGATACAGGTGGTACAGCCAAATCCAGCGAGGTAAAATCCAAGTTTTTCTAGGGGTTTAAGAAGATCGGCGTCTTTGAGGTAATCGACCACCACCTTTGAGCCGGGCGCCAGAGATGTTTTCACAAACGGCGGTACCCGAAGGCCCTTTGCCACCGCTTTTTGGGCGACCAGCCCGGCACCGAGCAGGACAGACGGGTTTGATGTATTCGTACAGGAAGTGATGGCAGCGATAACAATATTGCCGTCGCAAATCTTTACCTGCTGTTCGTTGACGATAATTTCACAAACCTTCTTTTTAGGGGTGCAGGCCTCCGGCCGGGTCGTGCGACTGCCCGATTCGTCGTGATAGGTGGAAATATTTGCTAGTTCGGTATCTCTCTCGTACTCACAGCCGAGTATTGTGGCGAAGCTGTTTTTAAGATCAGACAGGCTGATTCTGTCCTGGGGTCTGGCGGGTCCGGCGACAGATGGGGAAATTTGCGCCAGGTCCACTTCAAGTACGTGGGTGTATTCAATCGTTTCGCTGCCGGAATAAAAAAGCCCCAGGGCCCTGGCGCAGTGCTCTACAATTTCTGCCTGCTGTGCCCGGTTTGTCATCACCAGATAATCGATGGTTTTTTCATCCACCGGGAAAAATCCCAGGGTAGCTCCGTATTCCGGTGTCATGTTGGCGATTGTGGCCCGGTCGGTAACGGTCAGCCTTTTCATGCCGGGCCCAAAGTATTCAACAAATTTTTCGACCACCCCCTGTTTCCTGAGCATTTCGGTGATGGTCAGTACCAGATCCGTAGCCGTCACACCGTCTTGCAGCTCGCCCACTATCTTTACGCCAATGACTTCAGGAATTGACATGTAATAGGGTTGTCCCAGCATGACCGCTTCAGCCTCGATGCCGCCGACGCCCCAACCCATGACGCCGATACCGTTTATCATGGTGGTGTGCGAATCTGTGCCCACCAACGTGTCCGGATAAGCAACGACGCCGGCATCGTTTTTTCCGGTGATGATGGCCTTAGCCAGATATTCCAGGTTGATCTGGTGACAGATTCCGGAATTTGGCGGCACAACGCTAAAATTATCAAAGTTTTTCTGGGCCCATTTGAGCAGTTCGTAGCGTTCGGCATTCCGTTCGTATTCCCGGGCGACATTTTTAGTCAAGGCATCCGAAGCGCCGAAATGATCCACCTGCACGGAGTGATCGACGATCAAATCCACCGGTACCAACGGATTTATTTTTGCAGGATCTCCGCCAAGATCCCGAACGGCATCACGCATGGCTGCCAGGTCCACCACTGCCGGCACACCGGTAAAATCCTGCATCAATACGCGGGCGGGGTGATAAGGTATTTCAATGGGGGCATCGTAATGTTTTTTCCATTTGGCAATATTGAGGAGGTCTTCTTCCCGGACGATCCTGTTGTCCAGTTTGCGCAAAAGATTTTCAACCAGAATTTTGATTGAAAACGGCAATTTGCTTACATCCGCCATTCCCTTTTTTTCAAGAATGCTGATATCGAATATTTGATATTCATTTCCCTGAATGTTGATATGGCTGATGAATTCGCTATTTTTCATGGTGACTCCTTAAAATTCGCGGCTTAATCCACAGATTTCGCAGATTGAACGGATTACTCTAGTCACTTTAAGGACGATGCAAAATCTACCGGGTTTAATGTCTCCGCGGCTGTTATTTAGTTTCCATCCATAAATGGCCCTTTTTTCTCTGAGCGGCGTTCTCCGCGGGTTTACGTCTGCGAAGTACGAAAAGTACGTCTCAACGTAAACCCTTGTGCGGCCTTGCTCAGAGAAAAAATTGCTCATTTCTGAATTGG
>JAJRVC010000016.1 GCA_024277475.1 Deltaproteobacteria bacterium | reverse complement strand
TTAGTCGTAAAAAAAAACTGTTGAAATCATGGCGCCAAACGTCTATATAGGCAGATCACGCAATCATCAAACTAGCCAAATGTGGAGGTATAATATGCAGCTGAAACGCAAATTCGAGACTGGGGAATTTGCTATCCTTGCAGAAATGGAACCGCCCAAGGGAGTAGACACCTCCCGGATGGTGGCCAATGCAAAAAGGATCAGGGACGATGTAGATGCCTTTGTGGTGCCTGAAATGAGCAACGCCGTCATGCGCATGAGCTCGCTGGGCGCTGCCATGATCCTGCAAGCACAGGGAATGGAAGCAGTGGTACAGGTATGCTGTCGTGACCGCAACCGGCTCGCTCTGCAGGCCGACCTTCTGGCGGCTTTTGGCTGCGGAATTTCCAACGTGATGGCAGTTACCGGCGAAGATCCCAGTTACGGCGACCACCACCAGGCCCGGGCGGTAAATGATATCGATATTTTCGAGTTGCTCCAAACTATTGGGAAGTTGCAAAAAGGCAGGGATATGGCCGGCATCGAACTTGCCGGTTCACCTATATTCACGGTAGGTTCCACCGTCAATGCCGGCGCCAAAGGAAAATCTCCCGAGTTGGAGTTGGCGGAGATGAATAAAAAAATCGACGCCGGAACCCGGTTTTTCATCACCCCACCTCTTTTTGACCTTGCAGCCATTGAACCCTTTCTGAAGCGGGTGGATCGGGAAAAGGTCCTTATCATCCCGACGGTGCTGCTGCTGAAATCCCTGGGAATGGCCCGCTACATTGCACGCAACATGAAAGATGTGGATATCCCCGATGAGATGATTGAACGCATCCGGAAAGCGCCGGATAAGGTGCACGAGTGCATTCAAATTGCAGCGGAACTGGTAACAAATTTAAAACGCGAAGGATTCGACGGTGTTCTGCTATCTACGCTTGGCTGGGAACACAAACTCCCAGAAATTTTACATTTGACCTGACCTGGCTCCGTCGCAGGCGGACAATCGGCTATTGAATATAGGGAAAATAATCCAATAAAATTTTCTTGCCGCAAAATGCAAAATAAATAATTTCTAAACGCCTAAAGGACAATCAACATGCAAAATTCCAATAAAATCGGTTCGGTTATGGTACTTGGCGGTGGCATTGCAGGTATGCAGTCGGCCCTGGATCTTGCCAACTCGGGCTACTACGTTTACTTGGTGGAAAAAACATCGGCCATTGGAGGGCTGATGTCCCAGTTGGACAAGACTTTCCCCACCAACGATTGTGCTATGTGAATTATTTCACCCAAACTGGTCGAGGTCGGCCGGCACCTGAACATAGAGTTGTTAACCAACAGCGAACTTCTGAGTCTTGACGGCCAGGTGGGACGTTTTACCGCCCGGGTAAAAAAGCAGGCACGCTATGTGGATCTTGCCAAGTGTACCGGCTGCAACGAATGTGCCAATGTTTGCCCGGTAGAGCTTCCCAATGAATACGATGAAGGTCTGGCCTTAAAAAAAGCTGCCTACAAGCAGTACGCTCAGGCAATTCCAGGAGCTTACGCCATCCAGAAAGCGGACACGGCTCCCTGCCGCCTGGCCTGCCCCGCCGGTTTGAACGTGCAGGGGTATGTGCAGATGGTCAAGCAGGGCAAATATAAAGAAGCCCTGTCAATCATCATGAACGATCTGCCGTTGCCAGGCGTGCTGGGACGAATTTGCCCCCATGGTTGTGAAGACGCCTGCCGGCGCTGTGAAGTTGAGCAGCCGGTGGCTATCCGGGATTTAAAGCGCCTGGCCGCCGACAAATTTGACTGCCGGGAGATTGAGATCGCATGTCCGCCCCCAAGAGATGAGAAGGTTGCGATCATCGGTTCCGGCCCGGCCGGTCTTTCCTGTGCCTATCAGCTGGCCAAAAAAGGCATTCTTTCTACAATTTATGAGGCCCTGCCCCAGCCGGGTGGAATGCTCAGAGTCGGAATTCCCGCCCATCGGCTGCCTCGCGAGATAATCGACCAGGAAGTAGAAGTCATCACCAATCTGGGGGTTGAAATTAAAACGAACACCGCGCTGGGCCCGGATTTAGCCCTCGATGATCTGCTAAATAACGGTTATAAAGCCGTCTATTTGGCTATGGGCGCTCACAAAGGCATCGAGCTGGGAATTCCCGGTGAAAAAACCAACGGCGTTCGCCAGGGAGTCGAATTTCTGCGGGAAGTCAATCTAACCGGCAAGACTGAAGTCGGCCGAAAAGTAGCCATTATCGGTGGCGGCAATGTGGCCATCGATGTCGCAAGATCTGCGGTCCGTCTGGGGGCGGAGGAAGTCAGCATTATTTATCGCCGTACCCGAAATGAGATGCCGGCGTGGGAAGAGGAAATTCAGGCAGCCGAGCAAGAGGGCACCAAAATCACGTATCTTTCCGCGCCCCAGGAAGTGTTGACCCGGGACGGCAAAGTGGCCGGTCTGCGGTGCATCCGTATGGAGTTGACGGAACCCGACTCGTCGGGACGTAAACGGCCCATACCGATTCCGGGCAGTGAGTATGATATTGAAATCGATCAGCTGATTCCAGCCATCGGCCAGAGACCGGATCTTTCGGCTATTGAGAATGTGACCGGCCTGACATTTTCCCGTTGGGGAACCACGGAGGTAAATTCCACTACTTATGCCACCGAACGCGAAGGTGTGTTTGCCGGCGGTGATCTGCAAACCGGCCCGTGGGTTGCCATCGGCGCGGTCGGGGCCGGCAAGGAGGCCGCTGAGTCCATCCTGCGCTACATTGAAGGACGGGACCTGACTGCGGGACGTGAACCCACCGTCAATGAAAACCCCCGTTACCGACCCATTCCTGAAGACGAACCCAAAATGCCCCGCGCCCGCATGCCGGAGCTGCCGGTTGAAAAGCGTCGGAACAACTTCAATGAAGTCGAACTGGGCTACGAGGAAACGGCCGGTCAGGCCGAAGCGGCGCGCTGTCTGAACTGCGGCTATTGCTGTGAGTGCTACCAGTGTGTAGAGGCCTGTCTGGCTGATGCCATCGACCACAGCCAGCAGGATGAAATTATGGAAATTGAGGTTGGTTCCGTGGTAATGTGCCCCGGCAGCGAGCCTTTTGATCCTGTTAGCCTTGAAAATGTATACCACTATAAAGCCATCTCCAATGTAGTCACCAGTCTTGAATTTGAGCGGATCCTGAGCGCTTCGGGACCCACCATGGGCCATTTAAAAAAACCGTCGGACGACAAGGAGCCTAAAAAGATTGCCTGGCTGCAATGTGTCGGTTCCAGGGACACGAACCAATGCGGCAACGGATATTGTTCATCGGTATGCTGCATGTACGCCATCAAAGATTCCATGATTGCCAAAGAACATGCCGGCGGGGAACTGGAGTGTGTGGTTTTTAATATGGATATCCGGACGTTCGGGAAGGACTATGAAAAATATTATAATCGCGCCAAGGATGCCGGCATTCGATTCGTTAAATCACGGATCCATTCCATAGACGAAGTGTTCGACACAGGCGAGCTCAGCATCCGGTATATGGATGATGCCGGTGTGCTGCAGGTTGAAAACTTCGACATGGTGGTCCTTTCCGTGGGTCTGCAGATTCCCGCATCGGTTACCGATCTGGCCCAACGTCTGAACGTGGAACTGAATCATTACAATTTTGCAGCCACCCATCCTTTTGCACCCATGGAAACTTCGAGGCCCGGCATATATGCCTGCGGCGTATTTCAGGGACCCAAGGATATCCCCAGTTCCGTAATGGAAGCCAGTGCCGCCGCCGGCCTGGCCGGAGCATCCCTGGTGGAGGTCCGCAACACGCTTACTAAAAGTGTGGAACTCCCGGCGGAATTGGATGTGGCCGATCAGGAGCCGAGAATCGGGGTTTTTGTCTGCCACTGCGGCATCAACATTGCCGGCGTGGTGGATGTCGAAAATGTGGAAGCCTATGCGAAAACTCTTCCCCATGTGGTGTATGCAGGCCGCAATCTATTCAGCTGCTCACAGGATTCCCAGGAACTGATGAAAGAACTCATCCGGGAACATGGAATCAACCGGATGGTGATCGCCGCCTGTACACCGAAAACCCATGAACCGATTTTCCAGGATACCCTCGAAAAATGCGGTCTCAACAAATATCTGATTGAGATGGCAAATATTCGAAATCAGGATTCCTGGGTCCATTCCGGGACACCCGCGGAGGCCACTGACAAGGCCAGGGAACTGGTGCGAATGGCGGTGGCACGAGCCACCACCCTTTACCCCTTGCAGGAAAAAAAGATATCCGTAATTCAGCGAGCCCTGGTTCTCGGCGGTGGTATAGCGGGGATGAATGCCGCTTTGGGACTTGCCGATCAGAACTTTGAGGTCGTCCTGCTGGAAAAAGAAGAGCAATTGGGCGGCATGGCCACACAGCTGACAGCCACCATTGAGGGAGCGAATATTGGCGACTATCTGCAAGGACTGGTCCAGAAGGTTACCTCCCACCCCAACATTCAGGTTTTGACCCAGTCACTTGTCGTCGGCTTTTCCGGCTTCAAAGGCAATTTCACCACCGAGCTTCTGGTGGGCCCCGGAATGTATGCGCGCAAAATCGAACACGGTGTTGTTATCCTGGCCACCGGTGCAAGGGAATACCAGCCCAAAGAATTCCTTTACGGCGAAAATGAGCAGGTAATGACCCAGATCGAACTTAGCCGTCGCTTAAATGAAAAAGGCGCCGGAGACCTGAAACAGGTGGTCATGATTCAGTGTGTCGGATCACGCAATGAAGAAAATCCCAACTGTTCCAGGATATGCTGCCAGACGGCCGTCAAAAACGCCCTGCATATCAAAGAGGAGAATCCCGCTACACAGGTCTTTATTCTCTACCGTGATATCAGGACCTATGGTCTGCTGGAAGATTACTACAAAAAGGCCCGGCAACAGGGCGTGCTGTTTTTCCGTTTCACGGCCGAGGAGCCACCGCGGGTGGAATCATCGCAAAACGGCGTGATGGTAACTTTTAAGGATCACATTTTAAATCTCGATCTCATGGTTGAGGCGGATCTTCTGTGCCTGAGCGCCGGGATGACGGCCGCGGACACCGAGGAACTGGCCTCCATTGTCAAAGTCGCCCGCACCGCGGAAGGATATTTCATGGAGGCCCATGTCAAGTTGCGACCGGTAGATATGGCCACCGACGGGATCTTTGTCTGTGGTACGGCCCACAGTCCCAAACTGATCTCCGAATCCATTTCCCAGGCTCAGGCCGCCGCCGCGCGCGCCACCACCTTTCTCTCTCAAAGTCAGCTGACCCTGTCGGCGGTAACGGCCAAAGTAGCTCAGGAACAATGTGCATCCTGCTTGGTTTGTGTCCGATCCTGCCCGTTTAATGTACCGCGAATCAACCTAGACGGCGTCAGTGAGATCGATCCGGCCCTGTGCCACGGATGCGGAATTTGTGTGTCGGAATGCCCGGCCAAGGCCATCGATTTGCAATGGTATGAAGACGAACAGATTATGTGCAAGGTGGATGCTCTGCTGGAAGGCGTGCTGTAGGAAGGCGTGCTGTAGGAAGGCGGAATGATAGGGTCGAGAGCGGAGAAATCATTTGCAAAGACGAATGTAAAATAGATAAAACGCTTTCATTTCAGGCATATTTATTACTTTAGAAATTTTTGTATATTTTGTCTTAAAAAAAATGTATTTACATTAGAGAGGAAATTATGAGCGAAGACTTCAAACCGATCATTATCGCCTTTTGCTGCAATTTCTGAGGGTATACCGCTGCGGACCTGGCAGGTACGATGCGACTTCAATACCCTTCGAATATTCGAATCATTCGTGTACCGTGCACCGGCAAAGTCGATGTCATCCACATTTTGCACGCCTTTGAAAAGGGAGCTGACGGTGTGTATGTGGTCGGATGCATGGAAGGAGACTGTCACTTTAACAGCGGGAACCTAAGAGCCCGCAAACGGGTGGAGCAGGCCCAGGCAATTCTGGAAACCATCGGCATCGGAGGCGAGAGGGCCCGCATGTATAACCTCGCGTCAAGTGAGGGCCCGCTATTTGCCAAGTACGCTTCGGAAATGGTCGCCGATATCCGGCAAATGGGCCCCAATCCCATCAAATTGGCTAAAAAAAGAGCCGCCTAAAACACAACCACATCAATTGTCCATTGAAGATAAAATCCGATCAGGTTAACATCTTCACCGGTTAATTGAGAAAGAGAGGTCGCATTTTATGATTGTTGCCGATAAAAAACCGATTGAAGAAATCATTGAGGAAATCAAGGACAGAGAGAGAATTCTGATTCTGGGCTGCAACGAGTGTGTCACGGTATGCGAAGCCGGGGGCAAAAAGGAGGTCGGCGTTCTGGCCTCGGCCCTGAGGATGTATTTCCTCAACCAGGGACGCGAAGTCAAAATTGACGAGGTCACCTTGGAGCGGCAGTGCGATCACGAATATCTGGAAGAAATCCGTGACAGCATTGACCGCTATGATGCCGTTGTATCCCTGGCCTGTGGTGTCGGCGTACAGTTCATGGCCGAAAAATACCATACCACACCGGTTTATCCCGGCGTGAACACTTGTTTTCTGGGAGCAACCGAAGAACGCGGGCTGTGGACTGAACGTTGCCAGGCCTGCGGCAGCTGCCTTCTGGCGACTACCGGTGGAATTTGTCCGATCTCCCGCTGCGCCAAACGGCTGCTTAACGGACCTTGCGGAGGATCCACTTCCGGCAAATGCGAAATCAACCAGGAAATTGACTGTGCCTGGCAATTGATTGTCGACCGTCTAAAGGCACTCGATAAAATTGATGAATACGAAAAGCTTTCACCGATCAAAGACTGGTCCACGGACAGAGCCGGAGGACCCCGCCAGGTAAAAAGGGAGGATGTGCAGTAATGAACGTGAAGACACCGAGTAAACTTGAAAAAATTCTGGCAGCCGGACATCATGCCGTCACCTCCGAGTGCGGCCCTCCCCGGGGCAGCGATCCGGAAGCGATCATCAAGAAGGCTGAGCTGATCAAGGACCATGTGGATGCCATTAATATCACCGACAACCAGACATCGGTGACCCGTCTGTGCAGTCTGGCAGCCTGCATCCGTCTGAAACTCATGGGGCTTGAACCGGTGTTGCAAATGGTCACCCGGGACCGGAATCGTATCGCGCTGCAAAGTGACATTCTGGGTGCGGCATCCTTTGATATTAACAATATTTTATGCCTCTCAGGTGACCACCAGAGTTTCGGGGATTGCGCTCAGGGGCAAAATGTTCATGACCTGGACTCCATGCAACTGATTCAGACTGTCCGGTTTATGCGCGATGAAGGAAAATTTCTCGGCGGCGATGAGATCAAACGTCCGCCGCAGATGTTTGTGGGTGCGGCAGCCAATCCGTTTGCTGATCCGTTTGAAATTCGTGTTCCGCGTCTGGCAAAAAAAATAGCAGCCGGAGTGGAGTTCATCCAGACCCAATGTATTTACAACCTCGAAAAATTTGAAGAATGGATGAAACTGGTCCGCGACCGGGGGCTACATGAAAAAGTTTATATTCTGGCGGGACTGACCCCCATGAAAACCGTCGGTATGGCCCGGTATATGAAAAAAAGAGTACCCGGCATGGATGTCCCGGACGAAATTATCAAACGCTTAGCCGACACACCCAAAGAAAAACAGGCTGAAGAAGGCATCAAAATTTGTGTCGAATCAATAGAGAGACTCAAAGGGGTGGAAGGCGTGGCCGGTTTTCACATCATGGCCATTGAATGGGAAGAAAAAGTACCGGGTATTGTGGAAGCTGCCGGCCTTTATCCCCGCCCCCGGGTTGATTGAGTGTATTATTAATTATTTTTGTGTATTTTGTGGCAATTTTTTCTGTTTGATTCCGGCTTATCCGGGTCAGAAACAAAGGAGGCTTAAATGAGCGAGAAGAAAAGAATTCTGGTGGTGGATGACGAACCTGATTTCGCCGGAATCGTCCAACAGAATTTGGAAAAAGAAGGCTTCGAAGTCGAGGTTGCCTATGACGGCGACGAGGGACTTGAAAAAGTGAAGGCCAATCCGCCGGATGCTATTGTGCTGGATGTCATGATGCCCGGCAAAGATGGTTACCAGGTCTGTTCCGAATTGAAAGCAGATCATCGTTATGATAATATTCCCATCATCCTGCTGACTGCCGTGGCGTCTCATGTAACCTCCACCCGCTATTCCCACAGGGACGGTATGAGCACGGAAGCCGATGATTATCTTGCTAAACCGGCCTCCGCTGAGCAGATCACCGAAAGCATCAAAGGGCTGTTAGATATGTAAAAAAGGCAAATGAAAATATTTTGCATTTTAAGTGATGAACGGGTATATGGTTCAAAATCACCCGCCATGTTTTCCAGGGTCCTTCAACGTATCGGTATGCAGGGAATTTACGTACCGTTTAAAATAAACCCGGAACATGTCGGTCAGGCGCTGCAGAGTCTCAAGGTCCTTCACATCTCCGGCGCGAACGTCACCGTCCCGTATAAGGAAAAAGTCATCCCGTACCTGGATGTTTTATCCGAGGGCGCAAATATTATCGGCGCCGTTAACACCATCGTGTGCAACGAAGATAGCCTCAAGGGTTACAACACAAATGCCATCGGTTTCATGGAGGCCTTAAACGATGCTGAATTTGAGATTGCCGGGAAATCAGCCCTGGTTTTCGGAACCGGCGGGGCCGCCAAAGCCGTTGTTTTCATGTTAAACTGGCTGCGGGCCGGTACCATTCGGGTGGCAGGTCGCAACCCGGATAAAACAGCGGAAATTTCAAATCGCTTCGAGGGAAAAGCGTGTTCCATTGACAGCTTACTGGAGCAGCCGGTGGCGGCAGACATAATGGTCAATGCCACGTCGGTTTCCAGTCCCCGGGAAGCTCCGCAATTGGCGGCATTGGTCCAGAAGCTGAAGGTACCGGGCTGCCGGCTGGTGATCGATCTAAATTACGGCCGCAACCAGAATTTTTGGCAGGATATGGCCCGGCGCAACGGCATCCGGTTCATGGATGGACTGCCGGCCCTGGCCTATCAGGCCAGACGAACCCTCGCGCTGTGGACCAAAGTACAGGTTGCGCCCAAAGAGTTTTTAAACGCTCTGAAAGAAGCGTAGACTGGAAGCTGTCAGCTATGCGTAGCGCAGCAATGTCAAAGTAGAATCGATCTGTTTTTTGTTCTTTGTCTTTAACCCTGAACCTGTGAACGGTTATGTCAACCCGTTACCCCGGCTTCCTTTAACGGCAAAGTTACCATAAAGACACTGCCGCTTCCCGGCGTACTCTCCACATCGATAAACCCTCCCAAGGAATCCACAAGTCCCTTTACGATGGGCAGCCCCAGCCCTGTTCCGGTGATAAACCTGGTATTATCATCTTTTACCCGGTAAAATCTTTCAAATATTTTATTCAGATGCTGAGCTTCGATTCCAAAACCATTATCAATCACACTCACCCGTATGCTTATTCCCACAAGCTCCACTTTGACCCTGATTTCCCCGCCGGACGGGGTGTAGTGCAGAGCGTTGGTGATTAGATTGCCATAGATGCTCTCTAAAGCCAGTGGATCAGCCGTGAGCGGGACAAGCGAATTTTCGGGAAGCTCCAGAATAAGAGACTGGTTTTTAGCGGCCGCTTTGCTTGCGAGAAAATCGACGATGCCTTTTAACAACTCATCGATTCTCACTGACACGGGTTCCTGGGTGACCATACCGGCCTCAATGCGTGATAAATCGAGCAAATCGCCGATAAGGGAAATCAGTCCATGGGTTTTCTCTTTGGCGCGCATGAGTATATGCGGATCAACCTTGGATGATTCTTCCACCATTTCCCCCAGCACATGCACCAACTGTTCATGAATGGTGGAAAGCGGCGAGCGAAGTTCATGGGAGACTTTGGCTACGAATTCAGATTTCATGCGATCAATAATTTTGATATTCGTGATGTCCACAAAAGTTACCACGGCGCCAAGACACTGGTTGCGTTCGCCCAGGACCGGTCGACCCCGCGCCTGAAGATATTTTTCATCGGACAGCGTAAGCTCATAAGTGGGGATATCCTCATAGTCAACATGCCTGCCCATGGAGATTTCCCTAATATGATTACAAAGCTCACTGTCCGTAATGTATTCTTCAATCTGCTTGCCCGCCTGGACATCCGGATCGAGATCGAGGTGATGTAAAAAAGCCGGGTTCATCAGAACTACCCTCCCCTGGGAGTTGATCACCCCCACACCATTGGGAAGCGATTCAAGAATAGTGTGCAGGCGACTTTTCTCCGTATGTAGGTCCGCCAGGGTTTGATTACGTTCGAGTTCCAACTTTCGGGCATCACGTGTAAGCCGCAGCTTTTCAGCAGCCCGATTGACAACGATACGCAACTGTTCGGGCTCGAAGGGTTTGGGGATAAAATCATAGGCTCCCTGTTTCATAGCATCGATAGCAGTCTCTACCGTCGCAAAACCTGTAATCACAATGACCAGTACCGGTTCATCAAATTCCCGGATCCGGGAGAGAACTTCCATCCCGTCCATTCCCGGCATCTTCAGGTCCAGCAAAACAATGGGAATGGATTGTTGAGCCAGGATTTCCAGGGCTTCCACTCCCGTGGATGCCTTCAGGACTTCAAATCCGATCCGGGAGAGGGTACGCTCGGAACCGTCCCGAATATTTCGTTCATCATCGACAATCAATACCTGAATAATCTCATCGGTTTTCGGCACCTTGATCTCCTTCATTTTCTTCAGTAGCGATGGGAAGCACGGTGTTAAATGAAGCCCCGCCGCCGGATTTATTGTGCACGGAAATACGGCCCCCATGATTTTCAACAATCCCATAGGCAAGACTAAGTCCCAGACCAGTCCCCTTGCCTTCTTCTTTGGTCGTATAAAACGGGTCAAATATGTGGGGTATAACGTCTTCCGGGATCCCGGGACCGGTGTCGGAAATCTCGATGCCGATCTGTTCTTTGCCGGACACCTTATAAGTCTCTATCGTCAGCTTTCCCTTGCCTTCCATGGCCTGGGCGGCGTTAAGAATAATGTTCATAAATAGATGATTCAGTTGCTGGATATCTGCCTGTACCGGTGGCAGGGAATCCCCTATATTTTTTTCGATCTCGATATTTTGAAACAAACTCTGATTTTCGAGAAGAAACAGGGTCCGGGATATCACCTCGTTAATGTTGTGGGGCCGCATGAAATGGCGGGTTTGCCGCGTGAATTCCAACAATTCTTTGACCGTATCCCGGCATCTTTCAGCATCTTTGAGAATCCGGCCCAAATCCTGTCGCAGCCCCTCTTCCAGAACATATTCTTCCAGCGCCAGCTTGGCATACAGTGTGATTCCACCCAGGGGGTTATTTATCTGATGAGCGACTCCGGCAGCCAATTTTCCGAGCGAGGCCATCTTTTCCGACTGCAGGAGCTGTAGCTGAGTTTTTTCAAGCTCCGCATTGATCCGCAGTCTGTCACGCAAATCATGAAAAAAACCGATAGTAGCAATTTCGCGATTATCCTCATAAATAATAGAAGCATAAAGGCTGATGGGTATGCGTTCACCGTTTTTAGCCAACGCATCCGTATGGTATGTTTTCAGTTTTCCTTTACCGCCATATTCCTTGCTGCGCAATATGCGCATCACTTCTCTGGCGCTGTCATCAGGATACACATCGCGGATGTTCAGATTGTTTAATGCTTCTTCTACGGTGTAGCCAAAAACTTCGCTTGCCGAATCATTGAAAATGAGAATTTTGCCCATCTTGTCTGCAGCAATCACACAGTCCACCGCGCTGTTAATCAGATTGCTTAAAAAAGCGTTGGTTCGCCGCAGCTTTTCTTCAAGGGCATCCAGCGCCGGAAAATCAAAATCCAACAACACAAAAGCATCAATATCATCTCCGGAAAAAATAGGATAAGAGTATAGACACGGTATCTTACTCGGATGGGAGGGAGGACGATAGCCGGGATTTAATGCCGGTTGGCGGTTACGGCCCACTTCGAGGGTAGGACACTCGGCACAGGCGGAATGGCGATTGTAAATGATTTTATAACATTTTTGTCCGACAACATCGGCTTCCTGCACATCATCGGCCTGCCCCCTGATGGCCAGTATCTCAAATCGTGGCGAAACCACAAGCATTCTGCGGTTAAATGCATCAACGGCCTGCAATATAATTTCGTTGGGGTTGCTCGTGTTCATAAAAACATCCTTAAGTGTTGATTGAAATGGACAATTTCGCTCGATAAAGACTGAAACAGATTATTTTGGGCGTGATAGTCGCAAACACGAAAATGTCCGTTTGGGCTAATCCAGGAAAATACGCCAAAAACCCGAAAATTGCAAGTCACTATCCACCCAAAAGAGACTTGAAAGCGGCGGAGCCCCATGATAACGTAACAACGGTGAAACAAGTTCCATTGGAGTCTATCTATTATTTCCAGAAGGAGAAGCCCGTGGTGAAAAAAGCGCCTTCCATTACCAACATTGCCCTGGTTGGCGGCGGAAAATTTTGCAGAGAAATTCTCGAAAAGACCACTTCTGTGTTTGAGCAGGAGGGGGTATACGCTCCTATTTTAGCGGTAGCGGATCCTGATCCCGAGAGCCCCGGAATTAAACTGGCGGATGAACTGGGCCTGTTAACCTTCAAAAATTGTCACCAGCTATACGATCCTCGCTACAGTATCCATTTAATCATCATGTTGACTCCCAAGCAGGAAATTTTTGATGATATTCTGCGCTCGCGGCCTCCTCGTATCCGTCTGCTTTCCTATGATGTCTTTAAAATATTCTGGAAAGCCATCGGCCTGGAAGAACGCAAACTTCGGGAACGAACCGAGGAAATGGAGACAATTCTGAATGGAATTCAGGATTTCATCATGGTAATCACCCCGCAGATGGAAGTCATTGAAGTCAATGACGCATTTCTTTCCAAAATGCATTACAATCGAAAAGATGTTATCGGCAAAAAATGCTTCGAGGTATATCACAAATTCGACCATCCGTGTAACAACGGGCAAAGCGACTGTCCCCTGCGCGAAGTCGTCAGCAACAAAAGGCAAATTCGTAAAATCCAGACCCGGCTGATGCCGGACGGCGAAAAACGATATTATGAAGTCCACATTTATCCGATCTGGGAAAAAGACGGAAAAATTCACAAATTTATTCATATCAGCCGGGACATTACCCAGCACAAAAAAGAAGAAGAAGAAATCACACACCGGCTCGAACAGATGGTTGCAGACCGCACCCACCAGGTAAAAGAAACCCACGAGAAACTCCTGCACCAGGACAAAATGTCCTCATTGGGCAAGCTGTCGGCATCGGTGGTGCATGAGATCAACAATCCGATTGCCGGTATTTTGAATCTAATCATGCTGATGCAACGAATTGTTGCAGAAGACACCCTCGGTCAGAATGAAATCGAACAGTTTCAGCACTACCTGGGTCTCATGGAAACCGAAACCCGGCGAACCAGTCGCATCGTTTCAAATCTGCTTGCATTCTCCCGTCAATCCAAAATGGAGCCGAAGCGTTTGAGCCTGAACCGTCTCATCGAACAAACCCTGTTTCTAAACTCAAATCTGCTTAAAATGGACGGGGTCAAAGTGGCGAAAAAGCTGGATCCCGATCTGCCGGACCTGCTCGGTTCCGAAGACCAGCTCCAGCAAGTCTTCATGAATCTGGTGTCCAACGCCAGTGAGGCGATGGGAGCCGGCGGCGGCGTGCTGACC
>JAJRVC010000220.1 GCA_024277475.1 Deltaproteobacteria bacterium | reverse complement strand
TACCTTCATGAGGGCAGCGAAGCGCCCGCGGTTTGCCCGGCATGTGACCATCCCCAGGCCCATTTTGAACTGCTGGGCGAAAACTGGTAATTTGGTAAACCAGTCAACAAGTTAACTAATCAACTAAAGCGAAAGGAGTATAAAAATGGCGGAAAAATTGGAAATTTACAAATGTGAAGCCTGTGGCAACATTGTCGAGGTCGTCCATGGCGGCGGAGGTGAGCTTGTCTGTTGCGGAGAACCCATGAAGAGAATGGTTGAGAATACTGTGGATGCCGCTAAAGAGAAGCACGTTCCCGTGATTGAAAAGATTGAAGGCGGTGTAAAGGTAAAAGTCGGTGATGTAGCACATCCCATGGAGGAGAAACATTACATTGAATGGATTGAAATCATTGCAGACGGCAAAGCGGATCGCCAGTTCTTAAACCCCGGGGAAGCACCTGAAGCGGGTTTCAAGACGGATGCACAAAATATAACTGCCCGTGAATACTGTAGTCTCCACGGCCTCTGGAAAGGATAAGTACGATGCTATCTGAAAAAATGCAGGATGCCATCAACGGCCAGCTAAATGCGGAGCTTTATTCCTCCTACCTGTATCTGTCGATGAACGCCTATTTCAAATCCATCAACCTTGATGGTTTCGCCAACTGGATGTATTCTCAAGTTCAGGAAGAATTAGCCCACGCCATGAAACTTTATGACTTCATCAATCAGCGGGGCGGAAGGGTCAACCTGGTTCAAATCGAAGCTCCACCGACCCAGTGGAATTCTCCCCTAACCGTTTTTGAGGCGACTCTCGAACACGAGCAGAAGGTAACCGGCCTGATTAATGAGTTGGTGGAACTGGCTCTTGCAGAGCATGATCATGCCACCAATATTTTTCTTCAGTGGTTTGTATCAGAGCAGGTGGAGGAAGAAGAGAGTGTCACCGGTGTACTGGAGCAACTAAAACTGATGGGTGAGGCCAAAGGCGGCCTTTTCATGATCGACCGGGAACTAGCCAGACGAAGTCCGGGAAATTCGGCTGGCGGATCGGAATAGTCGATACAGCAATAAATAATCAAGCGTACCGAATTCAGAGGTCGAACCAGAGTGGTACGATAATTTGAGAATGCCCTGTCGCTCAGGGGATCTGATAAGCAGTTGGCAAAAAGGGTAACCCCGGATAGTTCAATATTTCTATCTCCCGACATCTGTCTTCTGACTTCTTTCTTTAAAGGAGGTGATTTTATGTCAAGCTGGAAATGCTCAAATTGCGGCTACACCTTTGAAGCTGATGCTCACCCCAACGAGTGCCCTTCATGCAAAGAAAAATGTGAATTTCTCGACAATACCTGCTACACCCCGGATTGTGCTTACGAAGGCACGGATAACAGAATCGGTAAGCCTAAAGCCTGATTTTACCGTCCAACATAAATCGGGCAGCACATGTCATTTTATAAAACGACTTCATAACAGCACGGGAGAAAAAATATGGCCAAAGTTCTAATCGTTTACGCCACCAGAAGCGGTGAAACTCAGAATATCGCCGATCTTGTTGCAGAAGGAATCCGCTTTGCCGGTCATGAAGCAAATGTCGCCAGTGTCAAGGACATCAAAAATGAGGCTGACCTTGACGGCTATGACGGCTATGTTTTCGGATCGGCCACCTACCATGGAGAAATGCTGCAGGGCATGAAAACCTTTCTGTTTCTGACTGAAAATGCAAATTTATCAGGAAAAATCGGAGGGGCTTTCGGATCCTTTGGATGGAGCGGCGAAGCCAATGATCGTATTTTCGAGACCATGAAGCATGTCTTGAAAATGAACATGGTCGGCGATACATTGCGATTGAAGTCAAGTTCCCTCGGGGGAGGACAACAGATGGCCCAGGATTACGGACGGGGAATCGCAAAAAAGATTGAAGGATAAAACCGACCTTTAACATTTAACAGTACTGAGGAAATTATGGCTGATAACTCATCAACACCCCAGCATTGTCCCGGGTACGCAGATTTTAAAAATCTCAAAGTGATCACCTGCAAATGTACCAAATGCGGCCAGGATAAAGAAATATTTTCGGATGAATTCGATAAGGCTCACACCTGCAGCGGATGCGGTGAACCCATCGACTTTGTCGCCTGTACGGTAGCAGGTGAGGGCAAAAGCATTTCTCCTCGCTGATGTCTTTAAACATCACCCTTACCGCCCTTGACGCGAGCGGGTTAATGATAGCCGACCCAGGAGCAGTATTGAATAGTATCGTTCACTTGAATTGCCAATTTTATAGTATACGAATTCTAAAAAGCAGGGTTTATGAAAATTAAGTTTAGCGTAGTGTTGATATCAATTGCTGTAGTTATCGCCGGATCATCGGTCGCTTTTTCTGTCGTAAACCAAAACAAGGGTGCTGCAAGTATTGAAATTGATGCCGGTAAAAAAGGTAAAGTTCCGTTTCCCCATCGCCAGCACCAGGAAAGACTCGTTGACTGCAAGATATGTCATTCCGTATTCCCACAAAAACCGGGAAGTATCAAAGAACTTAAAGCACAGGGTAAGTTAAAAAAGAAATATGTTATGAACAAGCTGTGCACCAAGTGCCACAAAGAAAAGAAAAGAGCCGGCCTGAAGGCAGGTCCCACTGCGTGCTCAAAGTGCCATGTCAAAGAAAAGACCTGATTTAAATCTTAATTGTGAATTAGTCGTCCTTCAGGGCTATTAACGATAACCTGCAAATGTCGTGAGATATATATTCATGCTGCTTCTCGGTTTACAGGGTAGTCCCCGAAAAAGGGGAAATACGAATTATCTGCTGACGGCATTTATGAAAGCGGCGGAAAAATCCGGAGCTCGCACACATATTATTGATGTCTGCCGGAAAAATATTATTCCCTGCAAGGAATACGTTGTTTGTGAAAAAAAAGGATTTTGTCCGATTGATGATGACGTCAAAGATGAAATATATCCTTTGCTGCGCCAAGCGGATGTAGTGGTTATCGCAACCCCGATCTTTTTTTACAACATGACGGCCCAGCTTAAAGCCGTAATCGATCGTTGCCAAACGTTCTGGGCCAGAAAATATAAGCTCAAGCTGAAAGACCCCGGTGCAAGTATGCGACGTGGGTTTCTGCTTGCGGTGGGGGCAACCAGGGGAAAGAATTTATTTGAAGGTCTTAATCTGACAACTCAGTATTTTTTTGATGCCGTTGGGGCTGAATTTGAAGGCAGCCTGACATATCGGGGGATTGAAGGCCCCAAAGACTTAGCCGGACATCCGACAGTACTTGAAGATGTTGCAAAGGCGGTGGATAGTCTTATGCAGCCATTTGGAGGAAGAAAAAAAATCCTGTTTATTTGCCGGGAAAACGCCTGCCGCTCTCAGATGGCTGGTGCATTTGCTCAATTTATAGCCGGCGATAAACTGGAAGTACAAACCGCCGGCAGCCAACCCGCTGAAAAGGTTAACCCCGGCATGGTTACTGTCATGCACGAGAAGGGAATCGATATGGAGTTTCGAATTCCCCAGGCGATTGATGAAGTAATTTCATACCATACACCTGACTTTATCATCACCATGGGTTGCGAGGAACAATGCCCGGTTGTTCCGGCAGCACAAAAAAAGGACTGGGATCTACCGGATCCCGCTGGAAAATCCATAGAATTCATGCGCGGTGTGCGTGATGAAATTGAAAAAAAAGTACGGTACTTAATCAGTGAGATTACCTGAAATATTCAATCGATAAAGAGGTGACCATGGCCGAACCGGAAGAAATGTACCAGTGCCAGGCAGTAAATTGCGGTTATATCTATGATCCGGACAGGGGGGATCGCAGGGGAAAAATTCCCAGGGGTACCCGTTTCGAGGACCTCCCGGAGGATTGGCGTTGTCCGTCATGCGGGGCCGGCAAAAAGATGTTTAAACCGCTTGCCGGACCGGGCTCCGTTAAAGAAGATCAGAAATAGGCTTGCAAAACCCTGCTGCTTTGATAATAATTGCGCCGATCGTTCGGATAAATATAAAACTTTAACTTGACCCATCAAAACAAAAAGGAGGAAAAGAATGGACAAATATGTATGCACGATTTGCGGGTATGTATATGATCCGGAACAAGGTGATCCGGATAACGGTGTGGCAGCCGGCACCAAATGGGAAGATGTACCTGATGACTGGGAATGTCCGGTGTGTGGTGCCCCCAAGGATGATTTTGAAAAGGAATAAAAGCAACCTCGGGTCTTGAACACTTACAGTTAGCTTGATGCCCTTTTCTGGCAGAGATCCAATTTTCTGGCAAAAAGGGCATCAGTTTTTGAAAAACTTCATACAGGGGCCCTAACCCGGATAAACCGTAAAAATCGTCATGAAGACACAAAATGACGAAAACACTAAAATGAAGGACTGGGGATTGAAAATGGAACCGATTAAAATTAGTGACGGTATTTATAATGTTGGCGTTATAGACTGGAATATCAGGGATTTTCATGGTTATTCCACCGATATTGGCACAACCTACAATTCCTTTCTAATTGTAGATGAAAAGACCGTTCTTTTGGACACGGTGAGAAAAGAATTTTCAGATGAATTGATCGACAATATCGCCGCCGTTATCGATCCCAAAAAGATCGACTGTGTCATCAGCAATCATACTGAAATGGATCATTCCGGCAGTCTGGCCCGGGTGATGCACAAAATAGGTGAAAGCAAGCCCATTTATTGTTCAAAAATGGGCTATAAGAACCTTTCCAAGCATTATCAGCAAAAGTGGAATTACCACCCCATTGCCAATGGGGAAGAACTGAGTCTTGGCCAAAGAACCTTGACGTTTCTGGAAACCCGCATGATCCACTGGCCCGACAGCATGTTTACCTATTTAAAAGAAGACAAGATTTTATTTTCCAGCGACGGCTTTGGCCAACATTATGCCGGACCCGAAAAATATGATGATGAAGTCGGCGATCAGATTATGGTCCATGCTAAAAAATATTTTGCCAATATCCTGCTGCTGTATTCCACTCATATTCAGAAATTGCTTGATAGCATTTTGAGCCTGGGTCTTGAATTCAAAATGATATGTCCGGATCATGGCATCATCTGGCGCAAAGATCCGGCTAAAATCGTTGATGCCTATGTTAGATGGTGCCGGCAGTAACCCCGGAAAAAGGCGGTGGTGGTGTACGATACCATGTGGCACAGCACCGAAAAGATGGCCAATGCAATCGTTTCAGGTATAAATAAAGAGGGGGTCCCGGCAAAACCCCTGCATTTGAGAAAAAGCCACCGCAGTGAGATAATGACCGAAGTTTTTGATGCCAAAGCAGTCGTCATCGGATCGCCGACATTGAATAATCAGCTCTTTCCTTCTTTAGCGGACTTTCTCACCTATATGAAGGGTCTTAAGCCCTTAAACAAAATTGGTGCGGCTTTTGGATCATATGGCTGGAGCGGCGAGGCTGTCAAAATGATCAACAAAGAGCTTGAAACCATGAATTTTGAAATCGTAGATCCGGGACTTAGAATCCAGTATGTTCCGGACAAAGAGGCACTGAAAACCTGCTATGAGTTAGGTTGTAGGATTGGTAGGGCGGTGATGGAATCATAGTTAATATGAAAATACCGGTGGTGGAACTCAGTTTGTGTATTCGATGTGGCATATGCGTGGATTTGTGCCCGGAAGTATTCAGGTTGAATCATGCCGATTATATCGAAATCACTGAATCGACAGACTATCCGGAACTTGAAATAAATGATGCCATAAAATGTTGCCCGACGGATTGTATCTACTGGGAGGAGGAGTAAGGCGGGGAGAATGCGAGATCGGATTCCTATCCGAAGCCCCCTGCCCCACTCCAGCGCCCTTTACTCACGGCACTTTTATATTTATTCTAACATCGAAAACCTGGTCCTTTGGGCCTGGATTCTTTACTTTCCGGCCTACACCCGTGAGAAGCCATGAAAACCGAAAAGGTGAGCAGCCGTCAGTTAAAAAAAAAGATGCTGCCGCTTCTGCGGACTCAAAATTTTAAAAAGACGCTCGATGAAATTCGTCGGCTGCCACCCAGAAAGGCCGTCAGTCCACTTTTTTCTTATTTGTGCAGTCTGGATGAGCTCGTCAAATGGCACGCGGTAACCGCCATGGGGACTGTGCTTTCGGATCTTGCCGCTTCTGATCTGGAGTCGGCCAGAGTCGTCATGCGCCGATTTATCTGGAATTTAAACGATGAATCCGGCGGGATCGGTTGGGGATGTCCTGAATCCATGGCAGACGCCATGGCGCGCGATGAAAAGCTGGCCGCAGAATACGGGTGCATACTTATCTCCTACATCCAGCCGGATGGAAACTATCTGGAACACGAAGGTTTACAACGGGGCGTACTTTGGGCTGTCGGCCGACTGGCACATAACCGGCCGGAGTACATGCAAACCACCGCCGGTTTTCTCCTGCCCTACATGAGATCCGGGGATCCGAACCTCAGGGGACTTGCTGTTTGGGCAGTCAGCCCCATGTTGAGTGAGGAAGCGGTTCACCGGTTGCGGCAACTTGCCCATGACCCGGCCGGACTGGTGCTATATCGCGGTGGGCAACTCATTCAATGTTCTGTCGGCCAACTGGCTCGGGAAGCATTGGCACAAACGATGAAGGCTTAGGCCCTTAGCGGGTCATATCCGGCAGCATGCTTTAAGGAACCTATAATTTTGGGTGTCAGCATAGCCGCCGGTCAAAAAACAGCCGGTCAAATCGTAAAAGAAACTGAACACTTGGCTTTTGATCTTATTTGAGATTTGGAGATTGTAATTTGAAGTTTATTCCCAAATTCGAAGGAGTCGTCGCAACATGGAATGGACCCCGGAAGCTGATGAAAACATCCAAAAAGTTCCTTTTTTTGTGCGCAAGCGCGTAAGAGCACGGGTCGAGAAAGAGGCAAAAGACGCTGCCAAAAAAGTGATCACGCTGGCCGATGTCAAAATGACCCAGGCGCGTTATCTGTCCGGCATGGCTTCTGAAATAAAGGGTTATCAAATCGATACCTGTTTCGGGCCCGGTGGATGCCCGAACCGGGCGGCCGTCAGTGATCAACTCCTGCAAAAAATCGAAGTTTTGGTTAGCGGAGAAGACTTGCTCGGATTTCTCAAAAAAAAGGTTAAGGGGGATCTTAAGTTTCACCATGAATTCAGAATTACCCTGGCAGACTGCCCTAACGCCTGCTCACAGCCCCAGATAAAAGACATCGGTATCATCGGTGCTTGCACGCCGCAATTAACCGATAAACCTTGCACGCTGTGTGAAGCCTGCGTTGAGGCCTGCAAAGAAAATGCGATTACTCTGAACACTGAAAAAGAGTGTCCCCTAATCGATTACAACCTGTGTTTGTATTGCGGAAAGTGCATGGAAGTTTGCCCCACTGCTACCATTGCAGAGGGCACCAAAGGATTCAGGATACAACTGGGGGGCAAGCTCGGCCGGCATCCACAGCTTGCAAAAGAGCTACCGGGAATTTACAGTGAAACGAAAGTACTGCAAATCGTCAAAGACTGCCTGCACTTTTACACCCAAAACAGTAAGCATGGCGAACGGTTGGGTCAAATTCTAAAACCAGCCGATTTTGAAAAAATTGCAATTCGCTATCAATAGAATCCCAACTTGGATACCAAAAATTGACATGCCTCAATTTCATACTATATTAGTATACAAGTAGGGATGAACATTCCCAAAGACAATTTACACCTAAAGGAGGATGTTAGACATGGAAAAAGAGACTTTCTCAATCCCGAACATTTCCTGCGGACACTGTGTGATGTCCATCAAAAACGAGTTGGCGGAATTGGCCGGCGTCAAAACGGTGGACGGTAATCCGGAAGCCAAAACCATAGATGTAGCATGGGAATCTCCCGCGACCCTTGAAACGATCAAAGACACTTTAAAAGAGATCAATTATCCGGCCGCCTAAATGTGTTATGGGTTCAACGGTTCGGAGTTCGACGTTCCGGGTTGAAAAACCAAGACGCCTCGTATCAAAAGAACAGTGCCTTCACCGGATATAAATCCGTTTCACTCCATGGAGTAAGCGTTCACTGGTTTAACGGATACATTAAAGGTCAAAAAGCAATGACAACAGAACAAAAATTCACCTTGCCCATTACCGGCATGACCTGTGCCAACTGCGCCGCCAATATTGAACGAGGTGTAAAAAAGCTTAAAGGTGTTGCGGACGCCAGCGTCAATTTTGCCGCTGAAAACGCGGCGGTTTCTTTTGACCCCCAGCAAGTGCAGTTGAGGGATGTCGTCGAAAAAATTCACAACTCGGGTTACGGGGTCACCACCACCAAAGTTGACATGCCGGTTACCGGCATGACTTGCGCCAACTGCGCCGCCAACATTGAACGCGCCCTGAACAAGAGAACCGCCGGGGTGGTAAAGGCGGTGGTAAATTTTGCCAGCGAACGGGTATCGGTGGAATATGTTCCCGGCGTTTTAAACGTTGATGAAATTGTTGCCGCCATTGAAAAAGCCGGCTATGGTGCGATTCCACCGGAAGATGGCCTGGACGAAGAAGATGCCGAGCAGAAGGCCCGTGATGCGGAAATCAAGGATCAAACCCGTAAGTTTTCCGTAGGGGTATTGTTTGCCCTGCCGCTTTTTGTGTTCAGCATGGGTCGCGATTTTGGTCTCATCGGGCCATGGAGTCATGCCCCCTGGATCAACTGGCTTTTTTTGGTCCTGGCCACTCCGGTTCAGTTTTACACCGGCTGGGATTATTATGTCGGCGGGTTTAAAAGCCTCAAAAACAAAAGTGCCAACATGGACGTTTTGGTGGCCATGGGATCTTCGGTGGCCTACTTTTACTCTCTGGGCGTTCTCTTTTTTCCTTCCATGGGTGAACATGTTTATTTTGAGACCTCCGCGGTTATTATCACCCTGATCAAAATGGGAAAAATGCTGGAGTCCCGTACCAAAGGCCGCACGGGCGGCGCCATCCGTAAATTGATCGGTCTGAGCCCCAAGACCGCAACGATCCTGGAAAACGATATTGAAAAGGAAATTCCCCTGACACGGGTTAAAGTCAGCGATACGGTAATCGTACGCCCGGGAGAACGGATTCCGGTTGACGGGCTGGTACTTGACGGTCAGTCGGCGGTGGATGAATCCATGCTCAGCGGCGAACCGCTGCCGGTTGACAAGCAGCCGGGGGACACGGTGGTGGGCGGGACCATCAATGGCGAAGGTCTTATTCGATTTAGCGCCACCCGGGTTGGTAAGGAAACCGCCCTGGCCCAGATTATTCGACTGGTTCAAGAAGCCCAGGGCAGTAAGGCGCCCATCCAGGCGCTGGCTGATAAGGTGGCGGCCATATTTGTACCGGCAATCATTGGGATAGCATTTTTTGTCTTTTTTCTATGGTGGGGAATAACCGGTGAGTTTGTGCCCGCCATGATACGGCTGGTAGCGGTTCTGGTAATTGCCTGTCCCTGTGCTCTGGGACTGGCCACACCAACGGCCATTATGGCCGGCACCGGCAAAGGTGCTGAAAAAGGCATCCTGTTTAAAAGCAGCGAGGCCCTGGAAACGGCGACCAAACTCGATACCATCGTGCTGGATAAAACCGGAACCATTACCATGGGCAAACCCGCCGTGGTCGATATCATACCGCTTAACTCCAAATTCGAAGCAGAAAACGATCTTTTGAAACTGGCCGCTTCAGTTGAAAAAGGTTCCGAACATCCCCTGGGGAAGTCCATTGTAAATGAGGCCAAAACCCGGCAGATCGAGCTTTTTGAGCTCAAGGATTTCAAAGCTTCGGGAGGATTCGGCGTACAGGCCAAAGTGGCCGGCAATCCTGTAATGGTGGGCAAACCCAAATGGTTCCAGGAAACAGGTATTGACATTCAGACCGCCGACAGCAAGATCGAAGCGCTCCAATCCCAGGGCAAAACAGTGATGGTGGTTGTAAGAGATAATGTGTTGTGCGGTCTGATTTCAGTATCCGATACTCTCAAACCGGAATCCAAAGACGCCATCCGGCAGCTTCACAACCAGCATCTAAAAGTCGTGATGCTCACCGGTGACAATCAGCAGGCAGCCGCGACTATCGCCGCCCAGGTCAATATCGATGAGATTCTGGCAGAGGTACGGCCGGAAGACAAATCATCCAAAATAAAAGATCTGCAGCAAAAAGGCGCCCGGGTCGGTATGGTGGGCGACGGCATCAATGACGCCCCGGCACTGGCCCAGGCGGAAGTCGGTCTGGCAATCGGAACCGGTACCGATGTGGCCATCGAAACGGCAGGCGTTATTCTTTCCAGCGGCAGTTTAATCGGCGTACCGCGTGCGATCCGGCTGAGCCGCGCCACCATGAGAACGATCAAGCAGAATCTTTTCTGGGCCTTTGGCTACAATGTCATCCTGATCCCCATTGCCGCCGGAGTTCTCTACCCCTTTGAGAGCTTACCGATCATGCTGCGGCAGCTGCACCCTATTTTGGCAGCCCTGGCCATGGCTTTCAGCAGTATTTCCGTTGTGAGCAACAGCCTGAGGCTGTATAAAACCAAAATAAAGTAGAACGGATGGGATGTCCTCTGCTTATATTTTTAAACTGCAAGTTGCAGGCCTAATTTCCGCCCCGGTATACTTCCTGCTCTTCTCTGTAAATTCTCTGCTGTTCTTCGAAACTCCACACCTGTTTGTATTTATCGCCCTTCTTTACCTCCAAGGTATGAACCCATATGCCGTGGCCCTGCTTTTTCCCAAGCACCCGAACCGGCAGGGTCACGTACTTTGCCTTGATGGCCCTGTCAAGGTTAAGCAGGAAATAGTGGTCGCCGTCGGGCAGCAGCAATACGAAGTCATACTCCGCGGCAATGCTGGCATCCGAGGGACTTTGGGGGCAATCGGTTTTGTTGTAGACGCAGTTAGCTCCCTGAATAATACCCTCAAACAGGCTATACTGGGCAGTCAGAGCCGGGGAGGGAACCAGCATTGCGACAGTTAAAATCAGCGCAACGGCAGGCAGAAGCAAACTGACAGTGGTAAGGATTTTGAATTTTTCTCTAATTTTTTTGTCCATGGTGGCCTCCTTTATTTGTAAACTTCACCGGCTGTGTGTTCATCGAAATTTGCCTCCTTCTCGGAGCATAGGTTTCAGTTGTCAGCCAGCCCAGCCGCCGGCCAAAAAACGGCCGGTCAAATCGAAAAGGAAACTGATGAACACCGAATCCTCCAGCGGCGGACTGTAAGCATCGAACGTCGAATGAATGTATTCTGTCTGTTTAAAAGAGATTTAGCGAAGCGTTTCCATCCTTCGATATTCTTCAGTTTCTTACAACAATTTGTCAGAAAAGACGAACTAAGGGCCTGTCTTCGAAAAATCAGGTGGTTGAATTTCAATCCATACAATGTGCCGGCATGAATTGCAAGCAATGTAAGTCCTCTGTTCGGTATAATCCTGCATTTTGGCACCTCCCTTTCTCAATTTTGCTTGGAGTAATTACCGCAAAGTAAATGCCAGACATTATAGGAGTTTTCAGATTTCTTCAATATACCTGCTCGATATGTTTGACGACAGTGTTCCAGGCCGCAAGCTTACTAAAATCTTCGCCTAAAGGCACGGGTTTTTCTCTCAATCCCCGAGGGGGGCAATAAAAGAAAACACTTTGAGGCAAACAAAAATTGACAATTGCATGCTATTTCAATAGGGTGCGGCTCTTTTGTGACGACCTAAAAACCACTTAAAAACGGTCAGTTATACAATTTATTAAGTCAAGCATATGCTGAACTTAGCGAGATAGCATTCGGCCAAAGTGCTAAGTCAGCAATTTTGCCAGTTTTGAAACGAGAGTGAATCGGGGGCAGCCGGGATAAATATTTCCAGCGGCGGGCATTTTTTGCTGGACAAGCCGCCATTGTTCTGCTACGTGATAATAAAGAAAGGATAATGGCATGCAAACAGCAACAGATCAACAGAGGTTCTGTGGTCGGGAATTTAGCGCACAAGAGGTGTCGCTGATCCAAGAGGTTG
>JAJRVC010000219.1 GCA_024277475.1 Deltaproteobacteria bacterium | reverse complement strand
CTTTTAACAGGTTCAATGCAGTTACCTCCGGAATGAAGTGTCATATGGCTTGTTTTATACCTCATCCGGAGGCGTTTGTCCATAATTTCTTGCAAGTAATTGATATTATTTTATGGATAGGGCAGAATAAAAACACCCTGGGTTAATACAATCTATTGCTTGACCAATTTTTAAACCCATAATATAATTTATATATTAATCGAATGTGGCGGTTAATCCCGAAAGCGGTTCCAGCAACAGTGAGGTAAATACTCTTGTTTTCATCATCAGCGTTCAAATGTCAAAAACCGCATCAAATCTGTCATTGCACACGGCCAATGCCTTTTCTGTCCTGCAGCGGCTCTCAACCCCAGACTGTACAAGTCATCTCCCTGCATCATCACCGGGCCGGACCTCCTTGAAAGCATAACCGGTAGATTTGAAAGCACCGAGCGTCACGAAATGCGTTGCCGTCCACTCCATACGCCGGTGCTTTGGATGTTAAACACCGTTCAGCCAATCCGTCTGCCTGGGTGTGCGGTCAACCCGCGGAATACGGCGTGGAAGATGCCATGAGAACCATTCGGCCTAAATACCGAAAGCTTTGCGTTGCGCTTTGCGCGATGGCGCTGCTGCTGTGTGGGGCAGTCCCCACGGCCGGCTGGATCAGCTTGCAATTAAAGGACCATGCCGGGCATCTTTATCGGGCATCCTCCGAACTTCAGACCCCGACAGACAATACCTTTGGTCGCTACGCCATGCACCGGCTCTTTGACAATGATCTGAAGACCTGCTGGGCGGAAGGAACACCCGGTCCAGGCATTGGTGAAACCCTGTACATAGTCATTCCCTTCGGCACTCCGTCTTTTTCCATGGCCAACGGCTACCAGAAAAGCCGGTCCCTTTTCCGGGCCAACAACCGGGTCAAAATTGCCAAGCTCGCCCTTTGGGTCGGCATCAGCCGTGAAGGTGAACTCACCGAAAGTTTTACACTCTTTCATACCCAAAAATTTTCAGCTGAATACACCGTGTTCCTGCAGGACATTTTCGGATTCCAGCAGATGCCCCTGCCGTTTGACTGGCAAAGGATGCGGGAATTTAAAAATAAAGTGCTTGCTGAATTCAAGTCTCGGCAAATAAAAGGCGATAGCTCCATGAAACCGGATGTTCGTTATATCTTGCAATTGACGATTATAGACGTCTACAAGAGCAATAAATACGATGACACCTGCGTTTCCGAAATCAAGTTCAATTGCGTGGCGCCGGCATACCCGACAGTCAAAAAAGTTTATGTGAACCCGAAGGAAAACACCCTTTACATGGATACGCAAACAGCCAGCGGGATTGTTCTCGACCATGAGCCGGCAGCTGTTTTCCAAATCATCGACACCAGCGCCGACCGGCAGTGGGTGATCGCCATCCGGATGCCTGCTGAAACCGGTGATTCACGGGTGGAAACGACCTATGAACTGTACAACACCCGGCTGAAACGCCGGGTGCCGGCGAAAATTCTGGGTCCTGATGTGGGCGAAATGTATGATTTCGAACGGGCCGGGGAAACCATCTATCTGAATTACCTTAACAACAAAACCGGAGAGATCGAGCGGCTTGATCTCAACGCCGTCTACCGCCGACTGGCCGGTTCAAATTGAAAGCCGATGATTGTGCAAATAACATACTGAAACATGGGAGGACATGGACGATGAGAAAAATTGCCTGTACGTTGATGATGGCCGGATTGGTTTTTATCTGGGCCTGCAGTTCGCCGGAAAATAGTACCGCACAAAAAAACACGGCCCAACAAAGCAGTCAGAACCAGACGGCTGCTGAAATCGCAAACAAAAAACAAGCCCTTCAACCTGCAGTGACTGTCACCCGGCAGGATTTGGAGCAAAAGCTCAAGTACCTGGGCATCCCGGTTTATGAAAACGCGGTCTTTGATCGCATCAGAAAAACCAAAGGCGGCATGTACGGCATCCGGTACCTGTTGCCGGATACCAGCAAGCCATACGAAGACAAGGTCAATACGTTTTACTCCCAGCTGCTGGATAAAATCGCTGCCCAAAAGGGCTGGAAACGCACCAACGCCGGCAACCTGATGATGTTTCTCGATGCCCATCACCAGCTGGTTTTCTCTTGCTCAAACCTCGTCACTCTCAAGGGCGATAAACACTTACTGGAATTTGACTTTGGCAACATCGGCTGAAACCCGGATAGCTTAGCACCCCTGCATAAGGGAGGCTGTCCGGCCGCACCTCGAATCGCAGCTGGATATTCCGGTGCCAAATTTAGGGAGATTTATGATGCAATGGCAGTCAGGTAAAAAATACTGGATCCGGCAGTTAATCCTGCCCGTCGTACTCACCGCACTATCCTTAACGATCACTTTTACAGCCCTGGCCGGGGATCCATCCGAGGATTACTGGACCATCACCGTGGTCAAGGCCCAGGGTTTAAAAAACAAGGACTGGGGAAAACGCAAACTTTCAGATCCTTACGTTGTCGTCCGCGCCCTGAGCGGTGGCGAGTACGAGTGGAAAACGCGGATCGTTAAAGATAATCTCAATCCGACCTGGGACCAAACCTTTAAATTTTATGGTTCCTGCATACCTGGATATGGGCCTCATTTAGAGTTCTGGGTCTGGGATGAAGATCCACTCAATGAAGTCTTCCTTGGCTATAGCCGACTGGGTTATGCCAGGGAAGGTGTATACCATCTTCAGTTGCAGCGCAGATTTGTGCAAGCCCCAATGCCCGGGACTCTGACTGTCTCGATTCGCCACGTGGTCAAGGAAAAGATAACGGTCCCCCAACTGGTGGGCCTGACCAAAGCCGAGGCCACAAAGGCACTGCAGGGTAAAGGCTTCAGGGTCACCCGCCAGATTGTCTATACCCAGACCCGCACGGCGGATGAGGGCAAAATTTACGCTCAGAACCCGGCAGCCGGCATCCGGGTGGACAAAGGCGCCAGCCTGATGGTGCTGCAGCACCAGGCTCAGCGGCGGGTTCTGCCACGGGTGGTGGGCCTGCAGGAGAGACAGGCCCGGGACAAACTCCAATTTTTGCTTAAGCCCCCCCAAATCCGGTACAGCCACAGCGTAAAAGAAATCCGCGACCTGGAAAAATGGTATCGGATCATCAAACAGGCCCCGGCGCCTGGCACCCGGATCACGCTGGACGCACCGGTCACGCTCATCGTTGCTGTTCCGGCTCCCGGGACCCGGGTGGAAATGCCCGATCTGAAAGGGCTGAAGACATACGAAGCATCCCGGGAGCTGGGCCGGCGTCACCTGCGCTTTACCTGGCAGAAGCGGGAATCGTCCCTGGAAGACAACGGTAAGGTAATCGACCAGCAGCCAGAAGCCGGCACCAAGGTCCCTTTTGACAAACCCGGGGCGGTCACCGTGTTCGTGGGACATTACTCCGACGGGCTGTCCTATTTTTCTGCTATACCTGTTTCCGTCGGACAGACCGTGGACCTATTTTTCAAAAAACCCCGGATCGAGCAGTTTCGACGCCTCGAGGTGGACAGGCCCGGCTATCTCGTTCTCGACAAGATCAGCAGTCCTTTCCCCGTCAAGTGCAATTTCTTCGCGTCCGGTTCTATAGACGCAGTGGGTAGAGGAGGCCGGTATTTCGACGGAGCCCAGCGGGTGACCCCCGGCCGGTGGGTGTTCAGTGTCTATCCGGAATTTGACAGCGATACCTCGGATGAGCCTGTGAAAGTGAAGGTAAAGTTTATCCCCGAGTTTGACCTGGCCGAACCCAACGACAGCTTTGGAGCCGCCACTGTGTTGGAACTCGACGCTCACATCAAAATCGGCTTTATCGGCACTGACGATCAAGATTTTTACCGCTTTGAAGTCAAACAGCCAGGCTATCTGCTGGTACACGACGACGAGGTGGACAAACAGGAACGCACCACCCATCAGAATCCACAGATGGATCTGTACAACGCCAAGCGCGAAACGCTTTATTCCGGTCCGACCGATATGGCCAGATGGCTGGCTCCGGGAGTCTATTTCCTGGACTTTTACTGCGAGGGGGCCAGGGAAAATTTCGATACCGCTCCTTACGGCATGGATATCCGGCTGCTGCCGGATACCGAAAAAATCGAGCCCAATGACACGCCGGCCCAGGCCACGCCGGTAAAGGTCCCGGCCAGCCTGGCGGTGCGTTACGATACCGGCGGCAAGAACTATTACCGTTTGTCTTCCACAGCGCCCGGCTATGTGATCGTATCCCACCCTGAAAAGCTGCCCTTTGCGGTCAAGCTCTGGAAGACGGAAGCCGACGGGTCGGAAAGCAGGGCGCGCTGGTTGCCCTGCGCTGTGCGCATCGATAAAACGGTGACGGTCCGCGTCGATGCGGAGCACCGGGAGGAATACCGGGTTCAACACCCCATCATGCTTAATTTCCTCTTTATTCCCGGCACCGAAGATCTTTTCGAGCCCAACGAAAGTATAGCCGAAGCGCGTCCGATTGCCGTGGACCAGGAAATCCAGGCCCTAAGCCTGCCGGCCGCAGACGTGGACACCTACCGGTTCCAGCTGAAAAAAGCGGAGACGGTCATCCTGGAAACGACCGACAAGGCCGAGAAATGCGTCCTCCAGGCCCGGCTTTACGACCGTGGGGGGCAACCCGTAGGCAAAAATCCGATCTACCTGCCGGAAGAGCTCAAGCTGCCCGCCGGTGAGTACCTGGTGCAGGTCTTTCAGGAAAACGGCCTGGAGGGGCTGTACGTCAGTCCCTACCGCTTCCGGGTGCGCACCGAGTCCGGCACCCCGGTCGATGAACGGGTGAGCGAACGTTACAAGGCCGAGGGCACGCCCAGCGAGTCGAGCCGCAACGGCATTGAGCTGGCCCGGCGGGCTTACCGGCATTACCAGGCGGGTGAATACGAGCAGGCCATCGATCTTTACCACCAGGCCGCCGAGTTGATCCCCGAGGTGGCCGCCGTCTGGAACGACCTGGGAGCCGGCCAGTTCGGCCTGGGGCACCTGGATGCCTGCGCCAAGGCCTTTAACAAGGCCGTGGCCCTGAAGCCCGATTACGCCCTGGCCTGGCGCAACCTGGGGGTGCTGGCCGGCAAGCAGTCGGAGTATGCCAAAAGCATGCAATATTCGGCCAAAGCGGCTGAACTGGCACCCAGCGCTGAAAACCTGCGCTATGCCGGTCATGCTTACCTGCTGGCCGGAGCGGCCCAAAAAAACCCGGCTGTCAAAAAGCAGCTTTGGACCCGTTCGCTGGGCTTTTTTAAAAAAAGCCTGGAGCTGGAAAAAAATCCAGGGGTGCAACAACGCGTCAAGCAGTTGAAACAGGTCCTGGCCGGTAAAAGTCAAGGATCCTGATTTTATATCAAGGAAGAAGCTTATGAAAAAATTAGTTGTGATCCTCGTTGCGCTGGCACTGGTAGGGATCTTCAGCGGCTGCGCGTCGATGTCCAAAAACCAGTGCCTGCAGGCCGACTGGTATGAAATCGGAAACCGCGACGGGAGCCTGGGAAAACCCCGGACCCTGTTCCCGTCGCACTATGACACCTGCCTGGAATACGGGGTGCACGCCGATCGGCAGGCCTATTATCGAGGACGGGCCGAAGGCCTGCAGTCTTATTGCACCTATGACAATGGCCTGGCCCAGAGCAGGCAGGGAAAAACCTATCGGCAGGTATGTTCGCCCGAACTTGAGCCCGATTTTCTGGCCGGTTTTGAAAAGGGAAAGCGTATTCATGTCTACCAATCCAAGATCGCCGTCCTTGAAAATCAGCTCAAAAGTGTTGAGCGCCAGATCAAGTCCAAGGAAAAAAAGCTCTACGATAAAAATACCAGCGATCGCAAGCGCACTGAACTGCGCAACGATTTGAGAGTTCTTGACCTGCAGTACCGGCAAGCTTCCATGAACCTGAAAGTGATGCAGGACAACCCGCCGCCGGAGTAATTTGCGGGCCGGCAACCAAGGCCATTTACAGAAAAGTCAAATAACCTATGGAAAAAGTTTCGCCCCCCCTTGCCGGGATTTCGTCTGCCAGCAGCCTGCGCCGCCCCTGGCAGGCGCCCCTGCTGGCCTGGCTGAGCCTGGTTGCGGTGCTGTTCTTATTTTTAATCGTCGTGCTGTCGGCCATCTTCGGCTATGCGGGCTTTAAAGGCGGAGAAATGGGCACGATGATCGGTATTTTCGCCGCCGTGGGGCTGCTTTTTCTACTTCCGCTGCTGGTTTTCAGCATCGCGGCTGTTTTTGGACTTTTTGAAGGTAAAAGGTGGGCGCTGGTCCTGGATGATGAAGCGGTAAAACATCTGCGTGAGGCCCGCAAGGATCGTGAAAGCGGCAATAAAGACGCATCCGTTAATTTGGACTCACTCTGATGAGCAAGGTTATCGTTCATTCTGGCCAGTGGTCATCAATCATGACGTAAGCACAAGAAAAAAAAGGTTTTCCGGTCAGGAAAACCTTTTAATATTGGTAGTCCCAGCGGGGTTCGAACCCGCGTTACCGGCGTGAGAGGCCGAGTAATAGCGCATTTCACCTGATTTAACAACCATTTAGAGCCGTCAATAAAAAGGGGGACGTTCGTGCAG
>JAJRVC010000218.1 GCA_024277475.1 Deltaproteobacteria bacterium | reverse complement strand
CCCCTGAATTTTCGTTTATCGGCATCATGGTAATATTTAATCCTCAAGGGGGCATCTGAACCATGGCACTCTTTGCAGACTGCAAAGGAAGCGCTGGATCTGAGAAAACTATTGGTTGCGTTGCCTTCAGCCTTCACTCCGGAGCCTTTGGCGGGGATTTTTGGATCCCATTGATGGACATTGTGGCAGGACGGGCATGAAATATTTCCAACAGACATCCGCTTTCCCGATCCACCGTGGAAAAGGGGAAAATAATTGGGGTCGTCTATTTTGTTTTCCCCTTTAATATGAACCAGTTTTTCCCTGGGGTGTAAGTAGACCGGCGGTATTTTATCTTTTGCCGAACCCTCCTTTGAGTGGCAGGAATTACAGATCATTTCCATAATATTGTTGCCTGCACCGAATCCCCGTGACCAGAGCAGCAATTTATTGGGGCTGTTATGGACGAAATGACAGACCCCGCAAGTGCCGGACTCTATCGGAGTCTCATCATTTATATTTTTGGAAGAAGGCGCTGTTATCCGCAGATCATGGTCGGTTTTTTCGATCATCTTTTGGTGCGGATGACAGTTTTGACAGAGCTTGGGGGCTGGTGAGTTTTCCAGCCTCAAGAAGCTGTTTTGAGAGGTTCCTTCCATTTTTAAACTATTTCCATCCGATGCTTTCAACGGATCCCAGCGATGCGGATCATGGCAGGTTGGGCAGGCAAGCAGGCCGTTTCCGGAAATGTCGCCGGTTTTAGTAAAAAGGGGCAATGATGTCATAACTCCCTTTTCAGAGGGTGAGATGTTTACAGGATGAGAATTGTATCTGATTACTTTCTTTTTTGCAATCCCCTGATCATTGTGACAGTCGGTACACAGGTCCTGGACAACCGTGTCGCTATCCGCCGCCACTCGTTTCCGTGCCCACAGAAAACCCGCCTGTGCGTTGTGCACAAGGTGGCAACTGCCACATAGACCTGATTCCGCAGGGGTCTGGTTTAAGATGTTTTTTTCATTTTGAGCCATCTTATCAAGATTATGTTTGGAGTTTGCGATGTAAAATTTATTCGAGTGGCATTCCCGGCAAATCTCAGGCGCCGGCTTTCTTAAAAACGATGTTTTCCGGTCTCCTTTCAAATTTTTGCCTGTGGCTGTCTGACTGGAATCCATACGCCATCGATGGGGGTCATGGCAGGTCGTACAGGTAAGTTTCCCATTTTTATCCTGAAAACCATCATCATTGAAAAGCGGCAGCATTGATTTTTGCCGAATTTTTTCCCCCGTCCCAGTAAGATTGAGAAGATTGACATTCAAAGGATGCTGGGCGCCCGTGAGCGGCGCTTTTTCGGCGGCATTTCCTTTACTGTGGCAACTCAGGCAGAGCCCCTCGGCCAGTGGTGTGTCCGCCTCAATTTTTCGTGCCGGCTTATGCGGCAGATGGCAGGCGGAACAGACACCCGCCTGGGCCACGGTGTTGCCTTCCAGGTTCTTTTCTTCAGGTGCCGAGATAAACAGGTTGTGCTTCGTATCGGCGATATAGTGTTTATCCGCGTGACAGTTCAAACACAAAGTGGATTTTTTATCCTTTTTGATTAAAAGCAACTGCTGCTCAATTTTGTTGTTGTGGACTTTGTGGCAACTCTGGCAGATGATCTCACCGTTGAAACCAAATCGAGCGCCGCTTTTAATAAGAGTTTCAGGGATCTTAACTTTTTGCGGCACCATATTGACGGCATGAACGAGCCTTTTGCGGCCATCAGAGGTTTGAATATCTTTATCGCTGTGACACGCCAGGCACAGGCCGGAATCGCGGCCGCTTTTGATTAAAAATCTTTCATAGGGTGAACCGTGCGCCGTGTGGCAGGTTTCACAGATCACCTGGTTTTTATTGTCTCCCGTCGATGCACCGATCGAAATCAGGTCGCGGGGAATCTCCAGTTTGGAAGTGCCGACCGGGTGATTGCCGGTCTTGAGTCCACCGGTCATATCCGCGTGGCACATGCGGCACATGGTGGAATTTCTGTTTGAGGTTCGCATAAAGATGGTATCCCGGGAATCCGGCCCGCTCGGGACTCCATGGGCGGTGTGACAGGTGGCACATTGCATATTCCCCTTTTCATCCAGGGGAAATATTTCGGGTATTTTCATGCCGGCCGGCGGCGGCATGTTGGTTTTGTGCTGACTTGTCTGGTAAGCCCGGGCTCTTGAATCAGCGATACTGCCGTCATGGCAGGAAAAACACATTTCCGCAGTTGCAACGACTTTTTCAGAGGTATAGTCTACAAAATCCGAGCCCCGGCCTTCAATGAAAAAGGTATCTATCCAGCGATAATGGCATAAGGCGCAGGCTTTGGCTGAATTCGGATTTTTGGGGGGTTTAACTTCCGCGTGGGCCTGGGGGGTGCCAGCCGGATACAGCACCAACAGCATCAACAGGAGACGATACCAGAATTGAACCCTGGTGATATTCATACCGAAAATTGAAAAATATTATATGATTTACTTTTATCCTCAAAATAGATGTCTTTAACTGCCGGCGAACCCGGCCACGAATATCCGCTGGTATCAACAACGGTTATCTTTTTGTCCATCTATTAACCTCTTAACATTAAGACAAACTTCGAATCCAGAAGGACAGTTCCTCCTCGTCCACCGGTTTGCTCAGGCAGGCATAAATGTGGCTGCTCATCGCCTCTTCCAGTTCAGGGTGAAAGGGACGGTTGGAAAGTCCCATGATACACAAGGACGGCTTCATTTTTTTGAGCCTGCGGAATAAATTCTTTTCGGCAGGCAGGCTGTCCAGATCCAGCATAACGACCTGACAGGTACTTGATTGAATATAATCTTCCAGATTCTGGTAGGAACTTAGCGGGACGGCCCGATTACTGAGCTCTTCCAGCATGGTGCATAGCTCACGGCACCGTCTATCGTCGGCATCTAGCACCACAATCTCCATTTTTTTAAGACCTGGCTATCTATGTTTGGGTTTTTGAAGGATTTGAAACCGGGCGGTCTGGAGTAATTTATAGCAATTGATATGCCAGGTTTAAAAATCGCAATATTTATTGTCACAGAGCATCAACCGGAAATCTGCCGTGACCGCTAAAACAGTTGATATTATATGTAAAATCGAGTGCTGCTATAAATAATGGCAGATAATTTCGAGCATGAAAAGAAAAACAACGCCGGCGCCGGCCATTGCTGAAGAAACAAAAAACGGCCCGGATCTCCTGCAATCTGTATGAATTACAGTCATCAACACTTTAGTTACTAAAATTATCTTGTGAAATAAGAGTATTACAAGTGTACAGAAACCGTACGTTGAATTGCCCGGCAGTACAATTAATGCAGGGTAGGCTTTTCAATTTGATATCTTCTGAGTTTGTTATAAAGGGCGCTGCGGCTGATGCCCAGGCGACGGGCGGTCTCTTTTTTGTTCCAGTCGCATTCATCGAGTACTTCCTGGAGCAGTTTTTTCTCATTTTCCGAGATCGTTGCCCGGGAACGGCGGGTCACGCCTGAATCACCGCGACGAACAGCAGCAGGTAAATCGGAAACATCAATACAATTTTCCTTGGCCAGTACGGATGCGTGCTCGATGCTGTTTTCAAGCTCGCGAACGTTTCCGGGCCAATGGTAACCCAGAAGCCGCCGCATGGCTTCCGAGCTGAAACGCTCAACGGGTTTGTCCTGATCGGCTGCGAAATGACGCAGAAAATGACGCGCCAGCAAGGGAATATCGTTGCGCCGGTCTCTCAGGAGCGGTAATTGAATCGGTATGACGTTGAGGCGGTAAAAGAGATCCTCACGGAAATTGCCGCTTTTCACCTCCTGTAAAAGATCTTTATTGGTTGCTGCCAGAATACGAACGCTCACGGCCAGGGTTTTTTCACCGCCGACGCGCTCGAATTTCTGACTTTGTAAGATTCGCAGGAGTTTGATTTGGGCGGTGGGCGAGATTTCACCGATTTCATCCAGGAAAACGGTCCCGCCGTCGGCTTGCTCGAATCGTCCTGCTTTTTGGCGGACTGCGCCGGTAAAGGCCCCCTTTTCGTGGCCGAACAGTTCACTTTCCAGCAGTGTTGCCGGATAGGCCGAACAATTAATGACCACAAAAGGTTTGTTCTTGCGCAGACTCTGTTTGTGTATGGCACGGGCCACCAGTTCTTTACCGGTGCCGCTCTCCCCCTGGATCAAAACCGTCGCATCCGTGGGTGCAACATCTTCAATCAGCTTATAGATTACCTGCATTTGCGGATTTTTACCGAGCAGGCCGCTGTATCCGGAGGAGTGTTCGATCCTATTTTTTAGTTCACGGATTTCTTCTTCATGTACAGCCGCCCGCCTGATGGCACTGGAGGACTGCCTTAAAATCATGTTGATGACATCCAGTTCCTTGGTTACGCAATTGCAGTCCCCGGGGCAGGCGATCATCATCGCTCCCATCAGTTGATCCTCATGCCGCAGGGGAAGTGCAACCAGTTTTTCGGACGACTGAAATGTTTCCGGGAAAATATCGGCCTCAATTCGGCATTTTTGTAAAAACGTCATTGTATTCAGCTTGTCGAGGTAAACGAACGCTGAATGGGCCACATCGCCATCGAGGGTAATGGATTCTCGATCCGTGTGTATAAAAAGGGCCTCTTTATTATGATTGAAAACCAGAACTATCATATTTTTGCAGGTAACAATTGCCTGCAATTTTGCTATCAGATAGGTGCAGACATCTTTCAGATTGGATAATGCGCTGATTTCCTGCGAAATGACAAATGAGGTGTGAGTTTGACGATGAGCACGATCCAACTCCAAATTTTTTTCCTTAAGCTTTTGGTTGGAAAGCTCCAATTTATCCGTATAATCTTTGAGCCGGGCCAGCATTCCTTTAAACGACGATGCCAGCTGTGTCACCTCCGCTCTACCCTTAACGGCAATCCGGGTGTCGAGATTGCCTTCATGGATCTTTGTGGCGGCATGTGCCAACACCAACAACGGTCGGGTCAGCCGGGTAATAAAAACGTGACTGATCGCCAACGCGATTGCCAGAATTCCAAGGGAGATCAAACTGATTTGGACCCAGAGCTGGGTCACCCGCTCCCGATAGGGTTTTTCTGAAAATCCGAGACGAAGCGTTCCGGCCTTGCCGTTAAAAATAGGCCAGGCAATATCCAGATAGCGCTCGCCCTCATTGGATATAATTTTTTCAAGATGACCTTTATCGCTGTCATTCGAAAAATTCGCCTGGACCAGATCAGCTGGAACACCGGCAGGAAACGTGTGCGTCAGTACCCGGCTGTTTTTCACCACAAACAGGTAGCCCACGGCCGGATTGCCGGCAAGCTGGTCATCTAACAGTTTTTGAAGCGCGACGATGTCGTTGATCAGAAGTTTGTCCGCCGCATCCAGGGCCAGCATGGAAGCGATATTTTTTGCTTGAGCAACGGCCCCTTCAAGAAGACCGTCACTATAGCGGTGGGTGACAACCTGCGAAATGAGTATTCCGCTGATGATGACCAGGATCGCTACGGTCAATAAAAGCGTATGTTTAAGACTTTTCGGGCGCATATATGCTGTTGCCATGCTTCTGGACGGTTTGAATCATTCTCCTCACGGGTTCATACCATTCTTCTTTCAATCCGACAAAACGATCGATCAGCAATTCGTTTAAGATTCGCCGGCCGGCCGGGTCTTTGTGCATTGACAAAATAATGTTGCGAAGCTGCCGGATAAGTTGCTCCGGCAAAAGATTGGAAACCACGAGTGGCGGGCCGCCGAAAAATTCCGATTTTTTGATCACCCGGGTCATCGAGGTGTAGACGGGATTTCTCTGGTTGTAGTACTCCCACTTATGGCCGTCTACGGTTGCACCCCCAACCAGATTTTTTGCTACCGCCAAAATTGAGTTGTCGTGGCTGTAAGTATAGGTAACCTTTCTAAAGAAAGATTGCGGAGTTTCGCCCATTTCAGACAACCAGTAGATGGGAACCAGTGAGCCTGTATTGGACTCCGGGTCGGTAAAGGCAAAAACCCGATCCCTTAGATCCTGTATTTTACGAAACTGGCTGTTTTTATTAACAATAAGGTAGGACTGGTAGTATGGTTCTCCGCGGACTACCGGTGTGGCAAGACCCACAAAACCGTATTTTTCTTTTCCGGCGGCATAGGGACCGGTACAGATGAACGCCAGATCGATGCGGCGCTTTAAAAAAAGCTCATCAATTTCACCATAAGTTTTGCGCTGTATCAACTGCACCGAATAACCCGCCCTGGTACCAATATAGTCCAACAATTCCTTGTAATACACAAAGGTTTCCTTGGGCGAGATCATGGCGGCAACCGCGACTCTTAACCGGCCGGGTTCCGCACCCTGGTTGTCGGGCTGTTTCACCGATATGGTTTTGGAAAAGTCGATGTGCTTGTATTCCGAGTCGCCGCTGCAACCCCATAAAAAAACCATAACGATGGCAGGCAGGCATAAAATGAACGGTCTGATCAAGTTTTTCCTTATTGGATCCATCTTCAATCTTCAATTTCCTGATAAGCTTGTCCGGAGTGGGATGGTGAAAATAAGTTTAAAGCAATAATTTGATACCACATCGTGTAAATTAAAGTCAATCATTGCGAATTCAGTTTTTTGAATCAAGGTAGAACGGTCAGTTACCCAGCCGCCCCCTCACAGATCCCGGCGTGCGGTACTACCGCACCGGGCTCTTCGAATCTGTTCCCTTACGCACTGACAGGCGTTATACAAAGAGTTTCAGCT
>JAJRVC010000217.1 GCA_024277475.1 Deltaproteobacteria bacterium | reverse complement strand
TTCAGAAATGAGCAATTTTTTCTCTGAGCAAGGCCGCACAAGGGTTTACGTTGAGACGTACTTTTCGTACTTCGCAGACGTAAACCCGCGGAGAACGCCGCTCAGAGAAAAAAGGGCCATTTATGGATGGAAACTAGCTAAGATGTCAGCCCGGCCGCTAGCCGGAAAAGCGGCCGGTTTAATCAGAAAAAAACATTTTTGTAATAAATGATGTAGTTTCACCCGAGGTGCAAGGGATGAAGGTATTCTGTCATTTAAAGGCATTAGCATCAGCAAAGACAAGGCAGAACGATTCCATCAATTCATCAATCGCCATTCGTCAATCGCCAATCCTATTAACGGGAGGCCGGATTTGAAGACATCGTTTATTTGGTTCGATATCGGTTACACCCTGCTCTACATGCAGCGGGAAAGCACCTATCAGAATGCCTTACGAAAATTCGGCATCGATGTCCCGCTTGGGGATATCGAAAAAGAATTCCATCTGACGGACAAACTGTTCATGCGGGAGTATCCGGGTTTTTTCTTACAACCCCGGGAAGTATTCATGCCCGCTTACCTGGGCATAATGAATTATCACATGGGATTGAGTGTGGATCTGTGCGAACTTAACACCTGCTGGGAAGCGATAAAAAAGGATGTCGATAATTATTGGCTACCCTTCAACGGGATAAAGGAAGTACTGTTGGAGCTGAAGCGAAAATCCATCGGGTTGGGCGTTATATCGAACTGGGATTGTACGGCCCGCGATATTTTAAGCGGTGCCGGGCTGATTGATTTTTTTGACCATCTGGTTATCTCCTGCGAAGTAAACTGCAACAAGCCGGACTCCCGGATCTTTAGCCTTGCCTTAAAAAAAGCGTCCGTGGAAGCCCACCGCTGCCTTTATGTCGGTGACAATTATTATGACGATTTTCTCGGCAGTCGCAAGGTGGGAATGAGAGCATTGATTATCAATCGATTCGGCTCCCTGGGCGTGGAAGAGATTGATGATTGCCCTGTAATTCACCAGCTCTCGGATATTTTAAATTATACTGAATAACTGCAAAAAACCAGACGGTCAACGTGAGTTACTAATGCGGCAATAATTATTTAGACATTTTCTATTGAGATTTAATATTTTATTCACCGCAGAGCCGCAAAGTACGCAGATAATATTTGTTTCGTATTTCGAGCTTCCGCAACGCAGCGGGACGGGATGGATCGGCGTCCAAAATGTGAAGTTATTTTTGAGTGAGCCCTAAGCGAAGCGGGCGATGGATCCATGTCAAAACAATAACAAACTCATTAGTTGCGGCCCTTAAGGATAATAGCCATATGACCAAGAACTTAAACGCGCCCATCATCGGGATTGATAGAGGAGCCTCATTTACCGATTTTGCCGTCGTTGACGCCGATGGTTTAGGAGAAATTTTTAGCATAGAAAACCGCAACTGGGAGGGCATCAGAACAGTCTATGAACGCCTGGTCACGAAATGCCGGACCCGACACATCGTTTGCTCGGGTTCGGCCGCCGGTATGCCGCTGTCCATGGAAAACAACATCACCCTCATTGCTGAAATTGATGCCATCGGGTTTGGCGGTGCGGCCCTGGCCAATTGCAGCGAATGTGTTGTGGTGAGCATGGGTACCGGCAGTGCTATCGTTCATTTCGCAAACAACATCGCCGAGCACCTGGGCGGCTCCGGTGTAGGTGGTGGAACCATCAAAGGACTTTCCTCCCTCATCTGCGGTCTGGATAATCCTTCACAGATAGAAACCCTGGCACTGAAAGGAAAAGCATCAGAACTCAATTTAACCATTTCGGATCTAGGTTATGAACAAATCAGTTTTTTGGGTGCGGATATGACGGCCAGTAACTTTGCCAACCTAAAATCTAAAAAGATTGAAGACCAGGCCGCTGCAATTCTAGGCCTGGTAGGAGAAACGGTGGGAATCATCGCCTCCATTTGTGCCCGGTCCGTCGATTGCCGGGATCATATCGTCATGGTCGGCAAGGTTGCGGAAAACCGGTTCATCCGGCAGGTGTTGAATCTGGTGGGAAAATTGTACCAGACAACCTTTATCTTTCCGGAAAATCCGGGATATGCCACCGTTTACGGCGCGGCAGTCAAATACCGTTACGATATTCTGGGAAAACCGTAACCGTTCACAGGTTCGGGGTTCAGAGTTCAAAGGTTGAAAAGTCTCGCAGTTAAGCGTTTAAAAACATCAACCCTGAACGGTGAACTCTGAACCTTTGAACCCTTTTTCCTGACACCCGACACCTGAAACCTATTCTCCGAAAAGGCTTCATTACGCCCGATAATGTCCCAAAAAAAAGAGCTATTTTCATAATAAATTATTCGGTCTGAAGTTGGCGTTTACAGGGCGAAACCTTTACCCACCGAATTCTGAACGATGAACGCTGAAAACCCTATAAATATTTACAAAATAACGACCATCGGCTGGTGGGGTGCTTTTCCGAGTGCCGGGGAAGCAACTTCCGGCTATCTCTTACAGTCTGATGGCGTGAATATTCTGCTTGAATGCGGCTCGGGCGTGCTGTCACTTTTGCAAAATTACGTTAAATTACAAAACCTGGATGCCGTGGTGTTGTCCCACTATCACTGGGATCATGTAGCCGACATCGGGTGTCTGCAATATGCCGCCAGGATATTGATGGATCTGGGTGACCGTAAAAAACCGCTGGAAATTTACGGGCATGCGGAAGATGACAACTTTCCAGGCTTGAGTTACCTGCAATACAGCCGAGGACGCGCCATTGACCCGCGAACGGCCCTGGAGCTCGGCGCTTTTAAGTTTACTTTCAGCCGGAATATCCATCCGGACCCCTGCTTTTCAATACGCATCGAGCAGGCCGACCGCTGCATGGTTTACATTGCGGATACTGCCTGGACCGATGACCTAGTACGGATCGCACAAAATGCCGATTTACTTCTCTGTGAGTCGAGCCTATACGATGAGTATCTAAAAATGATACCCGGGCATCTGACCGCTGGTGAAGCCGGCGAAATTGCCGCCAGGGCAGGAGTAAAGCACCTTGTATTAACACATTTACCCCATTTCGGAAATCATGAGCTATTGCTGGAGCAGGCCGGAAAAAAATTTACAGGCAAGATAGAACTGGCAACGACGGGGAAAGCGTGGTTATTGTAACCTGGGTTGAGCGTTTCAACGTTCAGTTTAGGCATTAATTTCATCGAACCTACGAACGGCGCCGCTGGCCCAAAAAAAGGCCGGTCTGATCAAGAAAGAAACTGATGAACGTCGAACATCGAACGTTCAATCAATTCGCTGTTCCGGCCGGCGGCCAAAGCGGCCGGTTTAATCATCAAAAAACCGTGCCATTTTGGTGTAATTTCATATAGGGGGTTACAGTCATCATCCTCTTTGCATTGAAAAAATTCGGCCGCTTGTTCTTAACGGTGTTGTTGATTTCCACCATTGTATTTGTTGTCATCCGGGTGATACCGGGCGATCCGGCCCTTGTGATTGCAGGAATCGATGCTTCCCAATCAGATATTGACGCCATTCGCACAAAACTGGGTACGGATAAGCCGATAATGTCCCAGTATGTTCAGTGGGTCTGGGATGTTCTGCGCTTTGATTTCGGCGACTCCATGATTTCCGGCCAACCGGTGATCCGCTTAATTTTAGAGCGTTTCCCGCTTACTTTGTCCCTCGCATTGCTGGGCATCGTTATATCCATCATCATTGCCATTCCCCTGGGTGTGATTTCAGCAGTAAAACGATGGTCTTTCTGGGATTACATGGGAATGGGTTTTTCACAGATCGGCATGGCCATCCCGAGTTTCTGGCTGGGCATTCTTTTGCTTCTCCTGTTTTCGGTGAAAATCAAGCTTTTTCCTTTGTTTGGATCCGGCAGCCTCAAACATCTTATTTTGCCGGCCATTTCTCTGGGAATCGCCCGGGCGGCCGTACTTTTGCGCCTGACCCGGGCATCTATGGCAGAGGAACTCAGCAAGGAATATGTCATTGCCGCCAGATCCAAAGGTCTGACCGAACGGATGGTAAATTATAAACACGCCCTAAAAAACGCATTATTGCCGGTGATTACGATTGCCGGCATTCAGCTGGGTTATATGCTGGGCGGCGCAATTATTATCGAGCAGGTCTTCTCTTTGCCGGGTTTGGGAAGACTTTTCCTTTTCGCCATCTACCAGCGGGATTTCCCCCTGATACAGGGTGGGGTAATTTTTGTGGCGTTTATTTTTTCTCTGATAAATTTTGTAGTTGATATGTTATACAGCCTGCTGAATCCCAAGATAAGGGTAAGCTAGATGCCTCGCCCTGTAAGTACTAAGTTGTGCGGGAGAAACTGAAAAAATGAACATCGAACATCGAACGTCCAACATCGAATTTTGAATGGGAAAAGATGGAGAAACAGAAGAATTGATTAAGATTTTCGTTACGAGTATCAAACCGGCCGTTCGACAGGCTCACGGCTCTGAGCGTAGTCGAAGGGCTGAAAAGAAACAGGAATAATCATTTAAGGTTTGACATCGGATTTATGAAAACAAATGAAATTAAATTGCAGAGCGAAGCGACATCATTATTCGATGTTCAGTCTGTTCGATGGGGGCTGATTTATTGACCGGGTCAGAAAATCATTATCTGCTTGACATCCACGACCTGGACGTCAGTTTCAAACAGCAGAAGGGCACCGCCCATGCACTGAGAGGAATCGATCTTTGCTTGAAATCCGGTGAAATCCACGCTCTGGTGGGGGAGTCGGGTTCCGGAAAGACAGTCACTTCCATGTGTGTCATGGGACTTTTGGCAACGCCTCCCTGTAAGGTAAATAGCGGAGAAATTATGTTCCGGGGGCGGAATTTACTGGCACTTTCTGAAAATGAACGGCGCAAGGTGCGGGGAAAGAACATCGGAATGATTTTCCAGGAACCCGGCAAATACCTGAACCCGTCCTATAAAATCGGGGAACAAATCACCGAAACACTGATTTTGCACTTTGAAATGACACGCCAGGCCGCCGTTGAGAGGGCTTTGGAATTTTTAAATCTCGTGGGGCTGGGTAAAAATACGCGTGTTTTAAACAGTTATCCCCACGAGCTATCCGGTGGCATGAAACAGCGGGCCATGATCGCTATGTCGGTTGCCTGTCATCCCGACCTGCTGATTGCCGATGAGCCGACCACAGCCCTTGATGTAACGCTGCAGCTTCAGATTTTAAAACTGATTCTGAACCTCAAGGATAAATTCTCCATGGGAGTTTTATTCATTTCCCACGACCTCGGCGTGGTGAAAGAAATTGCAGATAGAACCTCCGTAATTTATGCAGGAAAGATCGTGGAATCGGCTAGCCGGCAACAACTTTTTGAAAATCCCATACATCCCTATACGAAATTACTGTTGTTATCGATCCCGGATGCCACTAAACGCGGAACCCGCTTACGGGCAATTCCGGGCACGGTGCCGGATGCCGAGAATATCCCCGGGGGATGCAGCTTTCACCCGCGTTGCCCCCTAACGGAGGAAAAATGCCACCGGGAAATACCCCCGACAATCGACTACGGAGACGGTCATAAAGCCGCCTGTTTTTTAATTGGCAAGAAATGGATCGATTCATAGAAATAAAAAATTTGGTAAAACTCTTTTACCGCCGGAGTTTTTTTAACCGACATAAAAAAGCAGTACGGGCCGTAGACCACGTGAGTTTCAGCATCGATTCCAACACGGTTCTCGGACTGGTGGGAGAATCGGGATGTGGTAAAACCACGCTGGTACGTTCCCTTCTTTATCTCGATCCCCCGACCAGCGGAGAAATCTGGTTTGACGGAACCCTGCTCGGTCAGCTTTCATCCCGAAACCTGCGGTCTTTTAGAAAAAGAATGCAGATCGTTTTTCAGGATCCTAATAGCGCCTTAAATCCCAAAATGCGGATCGAAGACAGCCTGGCCGAAGGGCTCGTCAACCGAAAATATCCAATTCAGCAGCGAACCCGGCGTATTGAACAGCTGCTTGATCTGGTGGGCATTGCTTCCGCTCACCGCTTACGCTTCCCCCATGAGTTTTCAGGAGGTCAAAAACAACGCATTGTGATCGCCCGGGCACTGTGTATGGAGCCGGATTTTCTCATACTGGATGAACCGGTCTCGAATCTCGATGTTTCCATCCAGGCTCAGATCATCAACCTCCTGCTCGATCTTAAAGAGGAACTGGCACTGACCTATCTCTTCATCTCCCACGACCTGAACCTGGTGGCTTATTTCAGTGATTTTATTGGCGTCATGTATCAGGGACGACTGATGGAGCTAGGCTCGACCGAGGAAATTATGAAGCATCCCTGTCATCCTTACACCTTGAAACTGTTTTCCTCGATACCGGGCAAAAAGGCGGACAGCGGACAGGAAAATGTCGAGCAGCCGGAAACTTTAACAAGTCAAGGGTCTGCAACATTCATGGAAAGCTGTTCTTTTGTCGATGCGTGTCCCATTGGCGATCGATCATGCCGTCAAGCCCGACCCACTTTAAAGAAGATCAACCAGGGGCACCAGGTGGCGTGTTTTAAAGTATAGGCAAGGCGATGGTTCAAAGGTTCGGGGTTCAGAGGTTGAGCGTTCAGAGGTTCAGGGCTCGAGGTTCAGCACCGCCGCCGGCTGCCGAAGCAGCCGGTTTAATCTGAGAAGAAACTTTGGTCTGGATAGTTTCATATGCGGGTTAACTAAAAAATGAACATCGAATCCTCCAGAGGCGGACTGTAAGCATTGAACGTCCAACATCGAATAATAAATTCTGTCAATTTTTTAAAAAAAAACTGTGCAAAGTGAATCTATCTTTTTCTGACAGGATAAACAGGATAAAGAAATACGAGTTCAAAATAAATCCTGATAATCCTGTAAATCCTGTCTGAACAAATGCAATTTAACCAAAAGGAGGAAACCATGAAAAAATCTATCTATTCAATCGTATGCCTGACACTGCTGGTTGTGCTGGGGGTTGCAAGCGGGGTCCATCCCGGCTCGGCCGAAGCAAAAACGCTTAATTTCGCCCTGGCGGGAAATCCGGATACCCTCGATCCCCATAAAACCTC
>JAJRVC010000216.1 GCA_024277475.1 Deltaproteobacteria bacterium | reverse complement strand
GGAGATCATGCAGGCCTGTGTAAATCTGGGTGGGACGATTTCCGGCGAGCACGGCATCGGTCTGGAGAAACGATCGGGTATGCGTATGATTTATACCGAGGATGATTTCGATACCCAGCGCAAGATTAAACAGGCATTCGATCCCAAAAATGTTTTAAATCCCGGCAAAATTATCCCGCCGTCCGGCAATGGCGATCTTCAGGAAGAATCCTTCCCGGCTCCTGTTTTGGCGCGAGCTGACAGCATTTCCAACAGCCAGGCATCTGCGGCATCCATTATTGAATCGATCAAGAAAGCGGCGGCGTCAAAACAGGCCGTGATGCCTGTGGGCAGGGGAACCTTGAGCCATTTCGGCAATTTGCCCGATCGCCCTGCTCAACCCCTGAACAGCCTGTCGCTGACGGAGATCATCGAGTATGATGCGCCCAACCAGGTAATCTCAGTAGGGGCGGGAATGTCCTTTGATGCACTTCAGGAGACACTGCAGGCCAATAATCAGTGGTTGCCGCTGAGGCCTCCTTTTTTTCGGGCAGGTGCGACCATTGGCAGCCTGGTGGCACTTGCGGCCTGTGGTCCGGAGCGCATGAGCTACGGAGCTCCCCGTGATCTCTTGCTTGGTCTCCGATTTGTTGATTGCAAAGGACGGCTTATTTTAGCGGGCGGCCGGGTTGTTAAAGACGTGGCCGGCTATGACATGACGCGTTTGATGACCGGGTCGGCCGGAACCCTGGGGTTTATTACGGAAGTCACCTGGCGGGTGGCGACAATACCCCAGCGATGTGCAGCGCTAACGGCTGAAGGGTCTCTGACCGAGTACGCTGCGGCTGCGCGTGCGATCATTAAGTCCGCCCTTTCGCCGATTTACGTGACCGCCCTCCCCGCCAGTCACAACTCGGCCGGACCAGGTCTCGGCAATTTAAAGATCGTGATCGGTTTTGAGGGGTTTTCAAAAACCGTGGATTATCAGCTAAATAAGTGCGAAGCATTGTTGGAAAAGTGTAAATTGCAACTACTGGAACAGGACGATTATCCGGTTCTGGGGGGTGGGTTCAGTGAAATTTACGAGCGTCTTGCGTTGCTGCCTTTTATTTTTCGAGCCGATTTTCCTCTGGACCGGGTAGCCGAGTTTACCCGGACGTTCGATGGCAGCCTGCCGGCAGCGAATATTTTCCTGGATTTTGGGTGCGGCCGGTTTCTTTCCAGCTTGAACGATCTCAGTGATGATCAGTGGCGGCACATCTGCGATCTTGTTACCAGGCATGATGGTTATGGGCTGCTGGAAAAAGCCCCGGATGATTTTAAAAAGCACAACGATGTTTTTGGTACACCCCGGCCCAGCTGGAAGGTTATGCATCGGATAAAAAAAGCCCTGGATCCCGACAATATTTTTGCTCCCGGCTGTCTGCCGGGGAAAGTGTAAGGGAATAGATGTTTGATATTTAGGGTAGGAGGTTGGAGGCGAGAAAGTTCAAAAAAAATGATTCAGAATTTATTTGCCTCCATCCTCAAGCGACTTGTCGGGGCGTAGCTCGAAGAGCGAAGACTGAAGCGATCCACGAACCTAACGCGAAGCGGAGCTTTCACACATGGATATATCAGAACACTACGATGCGATTGCGCAGTGCAATAAATGTGGTTTTTGCCAGGTTGCCTGCCCGATATTTCGCTCTACGGGGCACGAATCCGGGGTCGCCCGGGGCCGGCTGGCCCTTTTACGCGCAATCATCGAGGGACGTCTGGAGTGGGATAAAGAACTTGAAGAACCTCTTTACGATTGTCTGGGTTGCGGTGCCTGTACCGCCAATTGCGCGCCGTCCGTACCCACTGCAGACCTGATTGTTAAGGCCCGCTCAGAATACCTTGAAAAAGTCGCCCGCAAGCCCATTCACCAAATGCTGTTTGACTATCTTCTACCCTATCCCCGCCGGTTACATATGGCAGCCCGCGCAGTGGCGCTGGGCAAAAATACAGGAATCTCCAGCCTGGCCCGTGCATTGGGGTTATTGAGGGTTTTCGGACACGATTTCTCCCAGGCTGAGGAGATCGTCGAAAAACTGCCGCCCATGCCTTTCCGGGATAAGATCAAGCCCGGCGTTTATGAAGGCAGTGGAGAGACACTGCGTATCGGTTACTTTGTAGGATGCGGCGTAGACGTCATTCAACAGGAAGCCGGTGAAGCAACGCTGGGGCTTTTAAAAAAAATCGGCAAAACGGTTACCTTGCTGAATAACTGTTGCTGTGGCCTGCCTGCCCATTCCTATGGCGACATAAATGCTGCCAAAAAGCTGGCCGGAAAAAACCTGGATATTCTGGCATCGGGTGAATTCGATGCCATTGTTACCGATTGTTCCAGCTGTGCTTCGTTTTTAAAGAAATATCCGGATATCTTCGCTGATGATAAACGTCATGAACAGGCAAAAACCGTTGCATCTCTCTTTAAGGATATGGTGGAGCTGATCGTACCCAACGAACCCGTATCCGTCTTCCCGGATAACCCTGTGGTAGTGACCTATCATGACCCCTGTCATGCCTCGCGGGGTCAGGGGCTTGTAAAAGAGCCCCGAGAAATTCTTAAAAATATACCGGGGATCGAATACAGAGAAATGCCTGAGGCGGATTGGTGTTGTGGCGGAGCTGGTTCCTATGCACTATCCCACTATGACCTCTCCCAAAAAGTGCTCGATCGAAAAATTGAAAATCTCAAAAAAACCAATGCTGATATATTGGTAACTTCTTGTCCGGCCTGCATGATTCAGCTATCTTACGGCATTCGCAGGCATGGTTTAAAAACGGAAGTCCGTCACATATCGCAGGTGGTAGCCGGCCAGGAGCGTTTAGATGGTTAAGACAGTAGGATGGTTTGATCGTTTAGATGGCGAGAGGGTCCCCATAAAATTCGCTCCACGGCTGAAGTGTTTCTGATCGGGTCTCCTATTTATAAAGCAACCAATGAGTGAATTGATTGAATGTCGAACATCGAACGCCCAACGTCGAACTTCGAATATTGATGGACTCGTAAAAAGTCCGAAAAGAGCCAATTTTCAAATTTTGGGGTCAATAATTTCAATAGGTTAAAAGATCGAAATTTGAGGATTTTGACTTTTTACGGGATTATCAATATTGATGACGCTATGCTTTATCTATTTTAAAACAAGCGAACCGCTGAATCTCGAAGAATTGAATCACTGTGCTCCGTCTTTTTTTTTAAATTTACAGAATACATTAAAAATCCGTCATATCGCACCGAGCGGGCTGCAACCTAATTCTATCATCTGTTTTCCATCTTCTGAAATCTGTCCCCCGTTCTTCGTTATCTGTCTTTTGAAACCTGGCAACAGTTTTTTACCTTGTCTTTATGGTCATTTTTGAGTATTTCAAGACGTAACCGTAAAATTTTAAAAAGGAAAATAAGATGTCAAAAATTAATTTGCATGGAATATTTCCTCCTATTCCCACGCCTTTTCTCAACGGCAATATCGCCTATGATGGACTGGCAGCCAACATTGAAAAATGGAGTAAAACCGGCCTTAAAGGGCTGGTAGCGATGGGATCGAACGGGGAATATGTTTACCTGTCCGCAAAAGAAAAAAGAGAGTTCGTCGCAAAGGTTGTTGAGATGACGCCGAACCACATGCAGGTCATTGCCGGCACCGGCTGTGAATCCACCACAGAGACCATCGGACTGACGTGTGATTGTGCCGGTTTTGGTGCCCGGGCCGCTTTGGTGGTCAGTCCTCACTATTATGGCGGGAAAATGAATAAAGCGGCCCTGCTTGCGTATTTCACTGCGATTGCGGATCATTCCCCGATCCCGATCTTGTTGTACAATGTTCCCAAATTTACGCATATTAACATGGCTTGCGGGGTGGTGGCCCAATTATCCCGCCATCCCAACATTGCCGGCATCAAAGACAGTACCGGAAATGTGATTCAGCTGGGTGAATATGCAAATCATGTCGACGCCGGTTTTAACTTGCTTGTCGGAACTGCCGGCGCGTTATTTGGTGCCCTTGCCCTGGGTTGTGTCGGTGGCGTGCTGGCTCTTGCCAATATTGCACCGCAAATTTGTGTTCGGATTTTCCAACTTGTGCAGGAAGGCAATTTTGAAGAGGCCAAAAAATTGCAGCTTGAAATGATTCCAGTAAATCAGGCTGTCACCGCTGTCTATGGTGTTCCCGGTCTGAAGGCGGCGATGGATATGCTGGGATATTTCGGCGGAGACCCCCGACCGCCTCTTCTGCCCAGTTCGGAGAAAGAAAAATCAGAAATCAGGGAAATACTGATAAAGGCCGAGTTGTTGAAAGAATAAAGGCTACTATCATTCATTCCAGTTGCCGATATCTGAAAAAAATTGATTTAACAAGTTTTATCAGTTTTCATTGAACCATCCACAACCCTGGATATGCTATTTTTCAGGGCGGATTAATTAAGTTGAGGAAAAACCATGAAGCATGAGGCTGTAAAATTACTGTCGCAGTATCTGCAAATTGACACGACAAATCCTCCCGGCAATGAAGATAAGGGGGTTGCGTTTTTTACCCGTATTTTCGAGAAAGAAGGCATCGAGTATAAGATTTACGAAGCCTCAGCCGGGCGAGGTTCGATAAAGGCCGCTATTCGGGGAAGCGGTGAAAAGGGCGCCATTATTCTGCTCAATCACATCGATGTCGTACCTGCCGGGGCCGATGAGTGGAGTGTTGATCCCTTTGGCGGGGAGGTTAAAGATGGTTTTATTTATGGCCGCGGTGCCCTGGATATGAAAGGACAGGGAATCCTGGAACTGCTTGCCTTCCTGGAAGTAAAAAGGAAAGGGCTTACGCCCTGTCGCGATATCATTTTCCTGGCTGTTGCAGATGAGGAAGCCGGCGGTAAAAATGGCATTGATTACCTGTTGAAAAATTACGCCGATGAATTCCAGGCCGACCTTGTAATCAACGAGGGTGGTTTCGGTTTGAATAACATGTTTCCGGAACGGCCGCTATTTATGATTTCCGCTGCCGAGAAAGGCGTATGCCGTGCCAGGCTGATCCGCACCGGCCCTCCGGGCCATGGCAGCACTCCCCATGGTGATAATGCGCTGGAGAAGCTTGTGCAGGCTTTAAACCGGCTTCTGGCAAAGGATAACCCCGTCATCATTACCCCACTGATTGCCGAATACTTTAAACAACTTAGCACTGAATGGCAATTCTTAAAACCCTATATTGAGGACGGCAAGCCGGGAACACTCATCGAGATTTTATCCCAAAGCGGAATGATTAACATTCCCCAGATGTCGGCTATGCTTAAAAATACGATCAGTTTAAACCGCATGAATGCCGGGGATAAAATCAATGTGATACCCAGCAGGGCTGAGGCGGAGCTGGATATCCGCTTGTTACCCGGAACGGATCCGGACACAATTCTTGCTGAAGTAAAAGAACTGTTGGCAGATGAAAACATCAAGGTCGAGTCCGGGCAACAACACAGGGCCACCGAGTCGCCAATGGATACGGAAGATTTCTCGATTATAAGGGGCGTTCATCTTGAACACTTTCCGAACGCCCTAGTAGTGGCCTCACTTTTATTCGGGGCCTCGGATTCACGATTTTTTCGGGACAAGGGCATTCCCTGCTACGGCGTGTGTCCCATGTTGATCAGCCTGGAAGACCTTAACCGGGTTCACGGCATAGATGAAAGGATTTCGGAAGAAAATATGATCAGAGGGACGCAGGTGTTTATGGATATTGTTAAGAGGCTCTGCAATATATAGTACAGGTTTAGATTGGTAGGATCATTTAGGATGGTTGAAATGGTTATGATAGCAATGATCGATGGGAGCGTATCATTTAAGCTCGAAACGTAATAAAAATGACTAAAAACATTTTAGTGACTTACGAACCCGGTGAAGAAGAAAAAGATATCTACCGGGAAGTTCTGGAAAACATTGCTGATGTTCATTGCCTTGCAGAAAAAGCGGGGCATGAACGCGTCGGATTGCTCAATGAGGCTGAAGTTATTATTGCCTTGAGTTTTTCTCAAAAGGAAATTGATCACACCGAAGTCGCCGGGTTGAAAAATGTCCGCTTCATTCAGCTGATTTACGCCGGTGCCGACAACATCCCGTTTGGGATTATTCCGCCTGATATTCTTGTGGCCGGCAATGTCGGGGCTTTCGCCCGGCCCATTGCTGAGCATGTATTGGCTTTGATCCTCGCGCTGGCGAAAAAACTTATCTCTAAAAACAAAATGCTGCAGGAAGGCAAATTCGATCGATTCGGTTTTAATCAAGAGATTAGAGGCGGTGTCTGCGGGATTATCGGGTTTGGCGGAAACGGCAGGGAAATTGCTAAAACCATGCAGGCGATGGGC
>JAJRVC010000215.1 GCA_024277475.1 Deltaproteobacteria bacterium | reverse complement strand
GGGCGTTGTTCGGTTTTTTGTAAAAGTGACTGCACTCATGCTCTGAACAAGGGAGTTGGTAAAGAGCGAGTGGTTGCCGGTCTGTCGCGCATGATGTCGGGCAAGGTTTTGGAGTTGCTTAAAAAACTGCCCAAGGATTCGGTGATGCTGGTTGGTGGCTGTACCGGTAATCAGGCCATGGTGAAATACATTCAGGAAGCCATACCCGATTTGTATATTCCGGGGCAGGCTTGTGTGTTCGAGGCTATGGGAGCAGCCCTCTGGGCCTTGGACCATGAGACCAGGCCTTTTGTCTCTCTGGAGGAGATTTTTGTCGAACATGGAACCGGACTGACAGTACTCGCACCCTTGTCCAGTTGTATGAAGTTGGTGGATTACAAGCATCAGGAGCGGGGTGTTGCCGAGGAAGGTGATAAGGTTATTCTCGGTTTGGACGTAGGCTCCACCACGACAAAAGGAGTGTTGATGCGACGTCGAGACAAGGCAATTATTCTTGCTGAATATTTACGAACTAACGGTGACCCTATCGGTGCCTCCAGAAATGTCTATAAAAGTCTGGCCAGGCAACTTGAGGTACCGGTGATTATTGAGGGACTGGGTGTCACCGGTTCGGGCCGACAGATCGCCGGTTTGCACGCTTTGACAGACGGGGTAATCAATGAGATCGTTGCTCATGCAACTGCTGCAGTTCATTTTGACCCGGAAGTGGATACAATTTTCGAGATCGGGGGACAGGACGCCAAATACACTTACATCACCAACGGTGTGCCAAGTGATTATGCCATGAATGAGGCGTGTAGTGCCGGTACCGGTTCTTTCCTGGAGGAATCTTCCAGGGAAAGTTTAGGCCTTGATGTAACTGAAATAGGCGACACTGCTTTGCAGGCCAAGGCTCCACCTAACTTCAGTGACCAATGTGCTGCATTTATTGGTTCGGATATCAAGCGTGCGGTCCAGGAAAATGTGGCTGTTGAGGATATCGTTGCCGGTCTGGTCTATTCAATTGGTATGAACTATAATAACCGTGTCAAGGGAAACAGACCGGTCGGGAAAAAAGTTTTTATCCAGGGGGGTGTCTGTTACAACAAGGCGGTGCCCGCTGCCATGGCCGGACTCACCGGCAAGACGGTAGTCGTACCTTCTGAGGCCGGACTCATGGGGGCTTTTGGAGTAGCCCTGGAGGTGGATCGTCGCATGGAGCACGGGCTGCTCAAATCGCAACGGTATGATCTGAACGAGCTGATCGAACGCCGGGTGGAGTATGGCGAATCATTCAAGTGTGGTGGAGGAAAGGATTGTGACCGGGGTTGTGAGATTGCTCGTATTAAGATAAACGGCAAGATTTATCCTTTTGGGGGTATTTGTAACCGTTATGACAATCTCATTCACAAACGGAAAGTGAAGAGCGCGGATCTTAATCTGGTGATCAAGCGCGAACGCCGTGTATTTCGTGATCTGGTGCCTCTGGATTCCGCCGACCGAAGGCCTACTGTGGGGATGAACCGTTCCTTTTTGCTCCACACCTATTTTCCGTTTTTCAACCGTTTTTTTGAAGAGCTGGGGTTTCGTCTCGTCCTCCCGTCTAAGCAGGATCATAGAGGCATGGAACAGCAGGGTGCTGCCTTTTGCTATCCAGTTGAAATAGCTCATAATTACGCGGCAACGTTACTTTCGGAAAAACCCGATTTTGTCTTTTTCCCGCACCTGCGCGGCCTGGCACTGGGTGAACCGGAGATGACGTCCTGTACCTGTGTGTTGCTGCAAGCAGAACCATATTATTTACGTACTGCCTTTCCGGTTCTTGAAACCAGGGACAATATCATCTCGCAGGTACTGGATTTTTCGAAAGGCTTTGCCGCTGACCGGGAAGCTTTTCGAGAAATTGCTCGAAAAATCGGCGCTGATCCGACAAAGGTCGACGCGGCCATGCAAGAGGCAGAGGCCGCCCAAAAAGAGTTTACCGAGGATATCCGTGATATTGGTCGGCAAGAGCTGGATGCCATTGAACAGGATCCTGAAAAGTTTGGTGTGGTTGTCTTCGGACGCCCCTATAACAGTTTCGCCAGTGAGGCCAATAAAGGTATTCCGATTAAATTTGCAAGTCGGGGAGTCACCATCATTCCCTTCGACATGCTGCCCTACTGGAACGAAAAACTGGATGATAATGAAAACATGTATTGGGCCATGGGGCAGATTCTTCTCAAGGGTTCCCGTTTTGTGGCAAAACATCCTCAGCTCTATGGCGCCTATATTACCAATTTCTCCTGTGGCCCGGATTCGTTTCTTGTCGGTTTTTTCCGCGACATTATGGGACGTAAACCCTCTCTGACTCTGGAGCTGGACAGCCATACAGCGGACGCCGGGCTGGAGACCAGGATCGAGGCATTTCTCGATATCATTCGCCATTATCGTGAAATCCAGAAAAGGACACCGCAGACCCGTTCCAGGAAGCAGGATTTCAGAGCAGCGGTAATGGAGGAGAAAAATGGGATGACCGGGGTACGAACCTCGGATGATCGCTGGCTGCCGTTAACCGATCCCAGGGTGAGGTTGCTGGTTCCGGCCATGAGCCGTTATGCTTCACCGTTGCTGGCCGCTGCTTTTGCCAGAGTGGGAATTAAGGCCGAGGTGTTACCGCCGGCCGACGATGAGGTTCTGAAGCTGGGCCGCGGTCACGCCTCGTGCAAGGAGTGTTTGCCCCTGCAGACCACCTTGGGTTCGCTGCTCAACTATGTGAAGTGCCGAAAGCATGATGATGTTTTGATCTACTATATGGCCAGTTCCGATGGACCATGTCGCCTGGGTCAGTATCACGTTTACACCCAGAGGGTTATTGATAAACAAAAGATTCCTGATGTCGCTATATTTACTCCCACCTCAATGAACGGATATTGCAACCTCGGGGATAATTTTTTGAGAGCCGCATGGCGGGCCATAGTGATCGGCGACCTGTTTGACGAGATGTGGTCAACGGTTCTGGCCGGGGCTCAAAACCGCGACAGGGCCCTGGATATCTTCCATGAAGAGCATCAGGCCATTATGGATGTTATGCACAGGCGTTGGCCAACCATTGCTGCCCAGTTGTCGAGAAGCGCAGCCAGGCTGGGTCGTATAGAACTGAAAATGGACTATGAGCGTATTCCCAAGATTTCGTTGATCGGCGAGATGTATGTTCGCCATGATCCAATTTCTCTTCAAAACACCATCGAACGTCTGTCGGATCGGGGCTTTATTGTGCGCACGGCGGCAATCAGTGAGTACATCAAGTTTATTGACTGGCTGATTGAACACGGTATTGAGGGTAAGCGCACCAGGGGATTTGTGATCAGGGGATATGTGAAAAAATATTTCGACAATGCTATTCGTAAGAGACTGGCACCTTCAGGTCTGTTTTTTTATGATGGCAAGGCTCCTGTGGAGCCGGTCATTGAGGCAGGGGAAAAATTCATCTCTCCCTATTTCACTGTAGAGTCGATCCTTACTGTAGGTTCGGCCCTGCACGAGATTCTCCACCCCTCCTGCGGTATTATCTCCATTGGTCCGTTCGGTTGCATGCCTTCAAGGGTGGCTGAGGCGGTGCTCAATGAAAAATTCACAACCACAGAGAAAAAGGCTGCACTCAAAAACGGTGCAGGTACCCCGTGGATGCCTATTCTCTCCAAAGAGAGCAAGTTGCCTTTTATCGCTATTGAAACCGACGGCAATCCTTTTCCCCAGCTCATTGAGGCGCGCATGGAAGCTTTTTGTATGCAGGCCGAGAGACTTAACGAAAAGATGTTGGCCTGCAAGCAACTATGATTTCGATTCAGCGGTGTCCTATGGAAGGCCGGGGGGGGGGGGGGCACCCACCCCCGGTGGGG
>JAJRVC010000214.1 GCA_024277475.1 Deltaproteobacteria bacterium | reverse complement strand
GGTCCGGAGCATGCGAGATGAGACAGGCTGAGCTGTGAGTTTTTTTCTCTCTATTATTTTTTCTAAATGAAAAAATGAGAAAATGAGGTATGTGTCTCTGAGAACATGAAATGTGAGCTCCGGAGTTCGTGAGATGCTACAATCAGTTATATTGCGACTGAGCAATATTAATGGGTATCCCTTTATTGGGAATTATTATCAGCGGCTTTTTGGAGTTAAATTACATAAAATTGAGAAATCTATTTCCTACCTATAAGAACTTTATTGTCCAAAAAGAAAGCAACGCTGGTTTCCAGATTGCCGTTATCTGAAAAATTCAGCTAAAACCGGGAAAAAGGAGGATCAAAGCGAAAGAAGATTTTGCCGAAGACGAAACGTACGATGTAACGGTTGCGGCAACAGTATCTTGTAACCAACTACCCAAGGGATAGACAGCGCTCACTGAAAACCAGGAACCCTACCCCGCTTCCAGGGATTGCCTTATGCGAGAAATACAAGACTCAAACTCACGACCTCCGGCGTGACAGGTTAGAATTTAATTCCCGACATAGGGTCCTCAGTACAAATTGTGCCTATTTTTGATGATAAACAATGATATTGAGTGATAACCAGTGACATCCCAACCGGAAAGGGTGGTGGTGAAAAAGCTAATTATTTCATCATTATAGATCATTTGTTATCATTTTTTATCATTGGTTATCATCACCGTAAATGCGGGTTCGACTCCCGCCGCCTCCACCAATTATTTATTATAATATTAAATAGTAAAGAATATGACGGTATTTATGGCGGTACTTTTGGTGCTTGTGTGTTTTAAATATCAATAATATCAAGTCGTTTAGCTTGTAGTTCAATTCCCTGCATCCCACCAAAAATCATTCCGGCAATATCCGATGTGTTCCTAACCCCGTAATATTAGATAATATTTCGGGGGTTTCTTGTCCGGGGTGTTCCTATAATATCTATTGACATCCCGTCATCTTTGGCGGTATCTCCTTTGACGGTATTAGCGCATACCGTCAAGGGAGATACCGTCATGCCGCTTACCGATACCGCTATCCGAAACGCCAAGCCCCGGGAAAAACAGTATAAGCTATCTGACGAAAAAGGGATGTATGTAAAGCATCAGAATCCCCCGGGCACCCAAAACATACAAAGAGGCGGTCCAACACCTTCTTGTTAAAATCGAGAAAACGAGTAACTTATCGCTAAAAATACCGACTGGTAGAGAGGATCAGCATGGCGCTAAACGCATATCGCCGGCAGCGCGACCCGCATGGCCGATGTTATGAATCAGATGCAAATGAAGTAATGGGCCACTTTGGCGAACATGGTGTGTTAGGTTACGATGTCGATAAGGTCCAGTCCCCCCTTCCCCTTTATATGCCAGCGCCTTTATGAGACACTTTTTTAAATGCACACGCTTATAATCCGGCTTAAAACCGCTGATTTTCGTAGGGCACCTGTATTAGCAGTGTCCGATAATAATTCTTTATGCAAACTGAAAGGGGACTCCCCAAATCCGGTTATACCCGATTGCTATTGAAAGCATATAAATAATGTAATAATTTAACGAGTTTTAGGCGGATAAGGGAAAATTACCTTTAGAGGAAAGAGAATCTGCATGAAGTTTCAAAATATGATCGAGGATTCACATACCCTGATCGAGATGATCCATGGAATTGTTCTGACCGTTAGCCCGGATGGAAAAATCGTGACCTTTAATTCCTACTTGCAGGATATCTCCGGCTATGCCCCTGAAGAGATCAGAGCCGCAAACTGGTTTGATCTGTTTGTTTCCGTTGATCCCGGGGAGTCTTGCCGGGAATATTTTCAAAATGTGATTCTAAAGACGGCTACATACCGATATGTTAACAAAATTAAAACGCGTGATGGCAACACCCTGTTTTTTGAATGGAACTTAAAAACGGTCAAGGATGCTTCCGGCAATGTGATCCGCGTGCTGGGGGTGGGGCAGGATATCACCGAGCGTATCGACAACGAAGGGCAATTGCTGGCCGAACGGTTTGAGCTGATTTAAAGGAACAGGGAATTAACCTGTTTGTACGGCATTTCTCAGGTGGTTGAAAGTTCATCGGCCTCATTTAATGAAAAACTTGAGGCTATTGTCGCCTTGATTCCCCGGGCATTTCGATATTCGGAAACAGCCACAGCCCGAATAGGCTTTGACGGGCAATCTTTTTGCACCGCCGGATTTGTGAAAACCGGGAACATTCTGTCGCAAACCATCACCATAGAGGGCGAAAAGAGAGGTATTGTCGAGGTGGTGTATTCGGGCAATGGAGCACCGCACCATGATCACCCTCCCCTTTTTTTAGAGGAAGAAAAAAGGCTTCTGCAGGCCGTGGCCCGGCAACTATCCCTGATTTTTGAAAAAAAAGAAGCCGATGACCGAAAAAATGAGCTGGAAGCCCAGCTCAGGCATGCCGACCGCCTGACAACCATCGGCCGGCTCGCCGCCGGGATTGCCCATGAGTTGAATAATCCTCTGGGAGATATTCTCGGCTTTGCCCAGCTGGCCGCCAAACATCCGGATGCGCCCGAACCGGTGTGTGCGGATCTTCAACGTATCGTCAAGTCCTGTCTGAATGCACGGGAGATCATTAAAAAAATCCTGCTGTTCGGCCGCCGGACGTCTCCCCGGCAAGCCAGCGTAAATTTTAACGACCTGGTCGAAGAGTGGATGGATGTCATCGATGTTCGCTGTCAAAAAAAAGGTGTTGAAATTGTCCTGGCACTGGACCGGCGGTTGCCGGAAATTACGGGTGATCCGTTCCAGCTCAACCAGGTGCTGGTCAACATCGTAAACAACGCCGTTGACGCCATGCCGGCCGGTGGAAGACTGAACATAAAAACCCGCACGGCAAAAGGCCGCGTTTATCTGGAAGTACAGGATACGGGCATCGGTATGAACAAAGAAACCCTTAAACAGGTATTTATGCCTTTTTTTACTACCAGAGACGTTGACCGCGGAACCGGTCTGGGACTTTCGGTGGTCCACGGCATTGTCGAAGCTCACGGCGGATCCGTTAAAGCCGACAGCCATGAGGGCAAGGGATCGACGTTTCAGATAACACTTCCTGCAAGCCGAGCAGTGAGGAGAAATGATCATGGGAAAAACATTCAACAGACAATTTAAATTGCTGGCAGTGGACGACAATCTCAACACCCTGGAGGTCATCAAACGAAACCTGACCCACGAAAATTACGAAGTATTAATTTCCTCCAATGTTCAGGCAGCCATGGCTGTTTTGGAGACAAATGATATTGATCTGGTGATAACGGATCTTAAAATGCCCAAAACCAGCGGACTGGACCTTGTCAAGCATGTCAAGGAAAATTATAAAAATACCGGGATCATGATGGTTACAGGGTATCCTTCCATTGAAGGCGCGGTGGAGGCCGTAAAAAAAGGCGCGGAAGAATACATTGTCAAGCCCTTTACCGACAGTGAACTGTTGTCTTGCGTTCAGCAGGTGCTGGAAAAGCTGGTTTGTCGCCGGAATGTTCAATCAAAGCAGAGACCGGCAGAAGCTTATGGAATTATTGGTGAATCCAAAGAGATGCGCAAAGTGTTCAGACTGATTAAAAAGGCGGTGGTCACTACGGCCAACGTTTTGATCGCAGGCGAAAGCGGAACGGGAAAAGAACTTGTAGCCCGCGCCATTCATTATGATAGTGACCGCTCGACTGCACCGTTTATCTCGGTAAACTGCACCGCCATTCCGGATAGTTTGCTGGAAAGTGAGCTGTTCGGACATGTAAAAGGCGCCTTTACGGGCGCAAATGAATCCCGGGCCGGGTTTTTCCAGATTGCCGACGGCGGCACCATACTACTAGATGAAATCGGAGACGCCAGCCTGAACATGCAGGGTAAACTTTTGCGTGTCATGCAGAGCAAGGAAATATTCATGGTAGGCTCCAGCCGGGTCCAAAAGGTGGATGTACGGATTATAGCCGCCACTCATAAAGATTTGCCGATCCTTATTAAAAAGGGGCATTTCAGGGAAGATCTCTACTACCGTCTGGCGGTATTGGACATTGCCATACCTCCGCTGAATCAGAGGGGGGACGATATCTTGCTTCTGGTAAACGATTTTTTAAAAAGATTTTCAGCAGAAATGAATCGCCCGATCCCGTCCTTTTCAGACAGTGCCTTGCAGGCCTTGAAAAATTATGCCTGGCCGGGAAATGTCAGAGAACTGGAAAATTTGATGCAGAAGCTTGTGGTTCTTTTAGAAGGTGATTTTATTGATGTTACCGATCTTCCGCCCGGTATGAGGTTTCGTCTCCGTTCGGCAAAAAACACAGCATATTCACTGGCGCAAGTAGAAACAAAGCATATTTTAAATATACTGGCGAGTGTGGGCGGTAACAAGACCCGTGCGGCAAAAGTCCTTGGTATTGACCGAAAAACTCTTCGCGAAAAAATAAAAAAAATAGATAAAACCAAATAGCGGGGAGTTTTTCCCCGACTGGTACAAAACTCCCCACCCCAAAATGTTATCTATCGCAATATAACCTCCATGCCCGCGTTTCAACCCACCTCGCTTATCTGCCAATTATCCGTATTTATTCGCCATAACTTAATCAACCCCGATTAATTTTTATTGAAAATATCGTTTGGCACACGAAGTGCTATCTTTTTATTTAATGACGTGGGTTACCTAGTTTCCATCCATAAATGGCCCTTTTTCCCCCTTTCAAAACACCAAACACTCTGGCCTATCGTTTTTTTTTGCGTCGGAGTGTAATCCGTCATTTAGTACTGCCGGTGGAGTGGGGAGTTTTCCCTCGCCGGTGCAAAACTCCCCGCTTGAGGCACATGCTTCGATTCAACGAACCCACTTCCGGAAGCACCGATCCTCGGTTCTTTTTCTTTTTGTCAGGTTGATAACCCACTTAAATCGCAACAGATACATTAATTCAGTCAAAATACTATAGTATGTTGTTGGCTCTGGCACAGCTGTTGCTCTATCCATTAGCACCTGGAGCGTCGGGAGAGATAATTAGCTCCATTGTAACCGTAGATACCCGGGTCCAGAAGGCCCGGCACTGGTTCCTCCCTGAAAGGGAGTGCTGGTTTTATTACATACGAGTGCCTAAAATGAGCTAAAGTGAACTAAAGTGCCTAAAGTTAAGGAATT
>JAJRVC010000213.1 GCA_024277475.1 Deltaproteobacteria bacterium | reverse complement strand
CAATGATAGCCTGCTTACGGAGTCGGACATGTTGAAGACAGATCTTGATCCTTGGCGAGTCATTCGGAGCTTCCTGGCAGAAATCGATTCGCGCGCTGTTCCGGACATTATTGATCGGGCTGGTTTGGCAGTCGATTGGACCCTGACCGAACGTCAGGACTACTCTCATGGGTATCGTTGGTCGGCTTACCGCCCACGCATTGATGCTGCCTACGAAGGGCTTCAGTCCGACGACGACCGCCTGCGTATTTCATTTATCGTAGCCAGCGATCTGAGCGTACGGGAGCTGCAACAAAAGCTCAATGACGCTCTTCGCAATATCGGTTGGGAATTGCGAGGCGGTTCCTTAGTCGCCATCGGCGGAAGCGTCCGTGAACTCTTTTTCCCTGATGGCAGCCACCACGACGCCTACACTCACATACGAAAAATTCTGCAAAACGCAACAGGCTCGGTAGACATTATTGACCCGTACATCGATGGCTCGACGCTCACTCTGCTGGCAGCTTGTGCAAAACCGAAAATGCGGTTCAAGCTTTTGATTTCAAAGCATCCGCAGGATTTGGCGCTCGAAGCCCATAAATGGCGGAGGCAGAACAATGACAACACACTGGAGATCAGAACGACGAAGAGATTCCATGATAGGTTCATCGTCCTCGATCAAACGAAGTGCTGGCACATCGGCGCTTCGATCAAAGATGCCGGAAATAAGGTATTCATGATAAGCCAAATCGAAGACAAAGATAACCGGGGGGCGCTCCTCCAGCAGATTCAGAAATCGTGGGCCATCGGAACCATATTGTGAACCAATGGGCTAACCCGTAACCCGGGACGCTCTTAAATAATTAAATTGACAAGTATCGAAAGGGCCAACAACAACAACTTCAAGTTGACAAGGTGATTAGTTAATTTCTTAGGAGCGTCCCGCCTTTCCTCACCGGAAGGGCTCTGGTCGAAACAAAAGGTCTCGCCGAGAGCTGGCATCAGCTCGGGGGGTGCCTTCTCTCGGGTTTTCATACAACTATGAGGCCGAAGCAATCTGATATAACGGAAATTAGATGTCGTAGGTGTCGCCTTCGTGAGAAGGTCACCGAAAGATGAGATCCAACAAAATGATCAGAGGATAATGACTTGAAAAAGTGTCCTTATTGCGCTGAAGAAATTCAAGAAGCTGCAATTAAATGCAGGCACTGCGGGGAGTGGTTTGCGAAAAAATCCGAGAACAAATCAGTAGAAACAGACAACGAACTTGGTTCCGTATCGACAGAAAATCTAAATGAAAAGCATTCTGAGATTTCAAAAGAAGAATATTCAGAGAAAGAACATACTGAAGCTGATGATCTCGAAGATAGTTCAGAATTTGTCTATAGCCCTATTGCTCAAAAGCCTAAATGGGGCTGGGGTTGGTTTCTCCTGTTAGCAATGATTATCCCAGGCTATCAAAAAATTATCTATTCTTCCGGTGAAATAACCGATGCTGCATCGGCAACAAGCTATTTGATAATCGCTATAGGTCCATTCTTATTACTGGGTTTCTATTTTTGGTATAGAAATAAATTAATTAAGAAAAACCAATTTATTACAAAGATATGGCACCTATCTTTTAAGGCTGGTTTTGTGACTTACATAATTTCCTTGGTATTGGTAATGTTCGCAACGTATTTAGGTGCAATTTAAAAAACGAAAAATCTGTCGAACCAGTCGGTTCAGTTGACCAGATCCACAGCGGGCCTGTTGAAAGGTATTTATTTGTATTTGTCAAGTCGGTAGCCCTCACCATCTTTGTCAACTGGCTCTGTCAACTGACCTTTTTAGGGTTCGGCATAGGAGAATTAAAAGATAATGTATCTCCGCAGTTATAGAAATAGTTGTAAAAATAAATCGGGCCAGGCTCGACATTTTGATATTACCGGGAACACCAGAGTAAAAATGTCAAGCCCGACCCCCAAGTTCGTAACCTGTGCCAAGAAAGTAAAAAATGGAAGGATGAAATATGAAGGATGAAAAGAGAGGGAAAGGTCAAAGAGTGAAGGCGGGCAGTGAGCCTTCAGGCGAGGATTCTCTTCCTTCCTCCTTCAGCCTTCCCCCTTCAGCCTTTCAGAATGAAGGTGAAATCCTCATCTATCGGACCGAGGATGGGAAGGTAAAGCTGGATGTCCGGCTTGAAAATGAAACCGTCTGGCTGACCCAGCAATTGATGACCGAGCTGTTTCAGACCAGCAAGCAGAACATCAGCCATCACGTCAAAAGCATTTATGCAGAGGGTGAGCTTGAGCCTGAGGCAACTGTCAAAAAATATTTGACAGTTCGCCGGGAAGGCAGCCGGGAGGTCAGCCGGGAGTTGGATTACTACAACCTGGACATGATCATCTCCGTCGGCTACCGGGTCAAAAGCCTGATTGCCACCCGTTTCCGCATTTGGGCCACCCAGCGACTCAAAGAATACATTATCAAGGGTTTTACGATGGACGATGAGCGGCTCATGAACCCGCCTGTCGCCGGCTCTGAAGTCCCTGATTATTTCGATGAGATGCTGGCCCGCATCCGCGAAATCCGCGCCAGCGAACGGCGGATGTATCTGCGGGTGAAGGAAATTTTCGCCATGGCCGCGGATTATGAACCGAGCTTGCGCGATACCACCCGATTTTTCAGCATTATTCAGAACAAGCTGCACTTTGCCGCCACCGGCATGACCGCGGCCGAGCTGGTTCGGGCGCGCGCCGATCACCTGCTGCCCAATATGGGCCTGACCAGTTGGAAGGCGGGTGAAGTACGCAAGACGGACGTGAGCATTGCCAAGAACTACCTGCAGGAAAACGAAATCGACGAACTCAACCGCATCGTGGTCATGTGGCTGGATTTTGCCGAAGACCAGGCCAGGCGGCGCAAGCAGGTGTTCATGAAAGACTGGGAGCAAAAGCTCGATCACTTCCTGCGCTTTAATGAGCGGCGGGTGTTGCCCAATGCCGGCGGGGTGAGCAGACAGGCGGCGGAGGACCATGCCAGGGCGGAATATGAAAAATTCGCACTGCGCCGCCGGGAATACAAGGAAGGCCTGGGAGAGGCGGAGTCGATCCAACAATTGGAAGCCGCCGCCAGACAGCTGGGCGAGGGGCGGGGAAAAGAGGGTGGAAAGGATGAAGGATGAAATATCCGAGAGGGGGGACTAATTAGGATGTCCCCGTGTCCTTGTCCTCGCGTAATTGATGGGTAATTGATGAACCAGCCCAGATGATGCCAGGTGTAATGGCTAATATAGAGAACCACAAAAATGAACTTTTTAAAAGGTTGGCCGTGATATCACAAACTGCTATCATCCAAAAACATGAATAATAAACAGCGCGGAACATTAAAAGCTATTTTCACAAACCCGGTCCCTGCCAATTTTGATGAGCTCGTAACAACCCCGAAAGGTTAAAGTCCTCGCAGAAATATACGAGGACTTTGATTGTAAGGTGTAAGTTACCCTTGTCAGATTCGTTCGCTTGTCCCGTAACAAACCGAGATTAACGCTCACTGATCAATTCAAATGCCACCAAATAAAATCAATAAATGCAGAAGGGGGACCCTCCTTTTGGGGCGAGGGGGACGTTGTTGCACAGTATGCGAAAAAAGTGTTGACATTGGTTTTTCTTCCGACCAGAATTGAGCATTATGCCACGCCGTCCGAGATTAGACATATCCGGAGCCCTGCACCATATCATGGTGAGGGGGATTGATCGGGCCGAGATCTTTCACGATGACGAAGATCGCTATCGGTTTTTAAAAAAACTAGGGGAACTGGTCGTTATATCCAAAAGTCAGGTATGTGCGTTGACTTTGATGACGAACCACGCCCACAGCGT
>JAJRVC010000212.1 GCA_024277475.1 Deltaproteobacteria bacterium | reverse complement strand
GGTTAAATTAACCTATGAATCCCTCGGGGAAAAACCTAAGTCGGAAAAGAAGCTGACAGGCGGGGGCCGCCGGGCGCCCATGAGGACCACGCCACCGGATACCGATTCCGCGGCCAAAATAAAAAAAGAGCTCGACGGCATAAACACCAGTCCCACCGAAAAACAGAAAAAGGCCGGGGTTTATAAAAAAGGCCATTTCAAGGTCATGGGGTTTGATGTCACCATCGAGAACCCGGCCGGCGAATACCGAAGCGGTAAAGATGCGGGCGGCAAGAAGTGGAGACAGCTCATACACCATCATTACGGTTACTTCTCGCGCACCGAGGGCAAGGACGGTGATGAGATCGATCTTTTCATGGGCGAGGACCTGGACACCAAGTTTGTTTATATCGTCCACCAGGTAGATCCGAAAACCAAAAGAGCTGATGAAGACAAGGTAATGTTAGGCTTTACCTCCGAAGCCGAGGCGAAAGCTGCTTACCTCGCCAATTATGAGGATGGTTGGCAGGGATTCGGGTCACTCACAACCATGGACAAGGCCAAGTTTGCCGATTGGTTAGATGATCACCAAAAAGCCGTTGCCAAAAAAAAGCTGAAAAAAGCCGTTGAAGGCAAGCCGATTAAGTTAGTGGCCGGAAAGCGTGTTAAGATCATCACGCCGGGCAACAAACGCGGCTACCTGGCAACCTACGCCTTAGCCGAGGCGGATGATCTGGTCCCGTCTCACAATGCCGGGACGTTTCAGAAAAATCCGAAGTATCCCGCCGGCATCCAGGAGCGCACCTACGACACCGACGAACAGGAGCAAGCCAAGGTTATCGGAAACGCGCAGCAGTTAAATCCCGCCATCATCTTATCTGATGATCCTACGCCTACAAACGGGCCGCCTATTATCACGCCGGGCGGGATCGCGCTTGGCGGCAACTCCAGGGTCATGAGTATCCAGCGGGCCTATTCTGCCAAAAAACCGAAAAAGGCCTTCGCCTATAAAAACCTCTTAACCACCCAGGCCGCTAAGTTCGGGTTAATGCCAGGTGCTGTTTCAGGTATGTCAAAGCCCGTCCTGGTCCGCATGGTCTATCTGGACGAATACAACACCAAAACCCTGCACCGTATGGCGTCCGATTTTAACAAGTCGCTTACCCAAGGAGTGAGCCAGGAGGCTGAGATAGCGTCCATGGGACAAAACATATCCCTGGATACGATTGAAAAGATCGGCCTGAGAATGGCAAACCGTAACCTCACCCTTCGTGAGCTCCTCGGGAAAAAAGATGGGATCGAGATTCTACACTGGTTGATAGCAGACGATGTCATTGCTTCCGGAGATCAAAGCAGATTTGTCAGTCAGAAGGTCGGTCTTCTCAATGAGCCCGGCAAAAACTTAATCGAAAAGGCCTTGTTTGGATCTATTATCGATGATCCGGACCTGCTGGGAGCTGCACCAAAATCGCTGCAAAACAAAATAGGTCGGTTGTTACCGTCTTTGGCAAAAATCAAGGCCCGGGCAGGGCAATGGGATATTACTCCCGAGGTGAAAGATGCGTTACAGCTTGCCACCCAGGCAGCCGGTGCAGACCTGGCAATTCGTGAATTTTTAAAACAACGATCCTTATTCGGTGACAAAAAAAGATATGGCATTATCGCCCAGGCCCTCGCCAACCTTTTGGTTAATGAAAAACAGACTGATCTGGCCAAGCGGTTTAAGGCGTTTGCGGCCGATGCCATGGCCGATACCAAAGATCAGACGTTTATGTTCGCCCCCAGGACATTTGCAGAATCCATCAAGGAGCATTTCGGCATCGATGCCGGGGAAATCGATCGCGTATCGTCAGATTTGGAGAGGCCGGCCGCCATAAAAATTTCAACTTCAACCGTTGATAATGTCAATTATATCGACACCCCCGCCAAAAGCAAAATCGAACGTGGTGCTTTGATCGTGTCCAGATTTGACGAACTGGATGTCGATAACCTATATGATTCCGATAAAATTAACATTACAGACGCCCTTAAAATTGGCAAAGAATACTACACAGATCATTTGGTGCCGAATCCGATAGTCAGCCCCGCATTTAACAGCCAAGAGGTAAAATTTACCGAGAAAGGCTGGCACCACATTTCAGATCAAGAGTTATACAGCGAGCTGCATCCTGACAGGATAAGATCGGATAAAAACATTATAAGGCGAGTAAAACTTCTACCAAAGGTTAAAGCGATTCTCGCAACAACTCCCTATGTTGATGAAATCAGAGAAAAAACCAAAAATGATAAACGATACAGTATTTTAGGACGCTTTAAGGATGGCAGTGTTGTAAGGGTAATCGTTGAAGATGTAAAGAAAGGCGGCAAAACGTTTTTAAGTGTGTTCGACTGGGAGGATGTAAGCAAAAAAATAAGGCAAGCCGCCCTGCCCGAGTTGCCTCCCAGTTTAAGCGGTTCTGGGGTCGGCAGGGAACCGGCCGCTCAAACTGATCAAAAGGTAACACGACCGAAAGGTGAAGTCAATAAAAAGGTAATCCAGTCCGGAGAATTGGCCGATTGGGTAGCCGAAGCGCTGCACGCAGCCCAAGGCGACGACAACCTCGATCACACGATCACCTGGCGCAAGCTGTTTAAAAAAGCTGATGGTTTTTTCGGCGGCACCCAGGCCCATGGCACCTATACGCCCAAAGACGCTTACGACGCCATGGAGCTGGGTGTCAACCGCTATATCCTCAGACATCTTCGTTTCACCCAGGGGGAAAATAATGTCAGGAGAACCCCTGAATCTATAATCGAAGAACTTCAGCGTATTGTTGAGTTATTACCAACCCAAAGCAAGCGCACCCAGGAACAGGAAGATTTTCAGCAGTATTCTACTCCGCCGTTTCTCGCCTATGTGGCTAACTGGGTAGCAAACATTGGGAGCAATGACATCTACCTGGAGCCCTCGGCCGGGATCGGCGGGCTTGCCGTGTTTGCCAGGATGTCAAATGCGGCCCGGATTTACGTTAACGAGCTGAGTGAGCGCAGGCGCGAACTTCTCCGGTTGCTGAATATTGCCAATGAGACATTTGGAGAAGACGCCATTCAGCTCGATAACATTTTACCCGACAAGGT
>JAJRVC010000211.1 GCA_024277475.1 Deltaproteobacteria bacterium | reverse complement strand
GTCTGCGAAGTACGAAAAGTACGTCTCAACGTAAACCCTTGTGCGGCCTTGCTCAGAGAAAAAATTGCTCATTTCTGAATTGGAAACTTACGCCAGTGCCCATGGATAAAAAAGGCTTCGTGGATGGGCACTATCTAATCGCCAGTCAATATTTTGTTTCTGTTTGTCCTGACAAAGGTTTAAATTAGGGGGAGACAATGAACAGCCTGTATAACCTTGTGAGCGGTCCTCTTGCATGGGTGGCGTTTATCATTTTTGTTGTTGGAAGTCTTTACCGTTTGATTCATTTGGTTGTGTTGGTGCATAAAAAAGAGAGGTTTATATACACCTATATGAGTTGGAAGTATAGTTTGCGCTCTATTTTGCACTGGCTCACACCTTTTGCCACGACGAACTGGCGAAGACATCCGGTATTGACCCTTGTGACTTTTGCCTTTCATGTCTGCCTGTTTATGACCCCCATCTTCCTTCTTGCCCATGTGATCTTGTGGGATGAAGCCTTCAATGTGAGCTGGTGGTCTCTACCCGATGGGGTGGCAATTTTTATGACATTGATCGTCATCGGCAGCTGCGGTTTTTTTCTGGTTCGGCGGCTGAAATCCCCTGAGGTGCAGTATGTAACTTCGGTTTCCGATTATGTCATCCTGGCAATTGTGGTTGCGCCCTTTATCACCGGTTTTCTGGCCTATTACCAGTGGTTCGGCTATCAGGTTCTTATGATCCTGCACGTCCTTACCGGCGAAGCCATGCTGATCGCCATTCCATTTACACGCTTGAGCCACATGCTGTTTTCACCCCTGACCCGGGCTTATATGGGCTCGGAATTCGGCGGGGTCAGACATGCCAGGGATTGGTAGCGTAAAATAAAATGAATATTGAAGAATGAAGATTGAATATTTAAGGTCCGCCTTGGGAGAATTAAAGAATGGCTGAAGCGGCAAAAAAAGAAGAAAAAAAAGTGATTGACGAAGGCCTGGAGCGGGGAGTGGAAAAGCTCACTGAAGATCGTATTGAAAAAGTGATCGACCGGGTTATTAGGGGAGAGACCGGTGCGCGCCTGAAAGCCTATGTAGAGACGTGCATTCACTGTGGTCTGTGCTCGGAGGCCTGTCATTATTATCTTTCCCACGACAATGATCCGCGCTGGTCACCGGTGGGAAAGGTCAAACAGACTTTGTGGGAAATGCTGAAAAAAAAGGGCAGGGTCAGTCCGGAGTTTATCAAAAGAGCCTCTGAAATCGCTTCTACGGAGTGCAATGTCTGCAAGCGTTGCGCCATGTACTGTCCCTTTGGGATCGATATTGCTTACCTGATGTTGGTGGTGCGCCGGATCTGTCATTTACTGGGCGTAACCCCTCTTTATATTCAGGACACCGCCCACAGCCATGCCGTAACCATGAACCAGATGTGGGTCAAAGACGATGAATGGATCGACACCCTGCAATGGCAGGAAGAAGAGGCCCAGGCTGAAATTCCAACCCTGAGGATTCCCCTTGAAAAAGAAGGGGCCGAGATCATGTATTCGGTCATTGGACCGGAGCCCAAGTTCCAGGCCCAGTTGCTGTACCAGGCAGCCGTGATTATGGATGTGGCCGGGGTTGACTGGACCATGCCGGCCACACCGGGCTGGGACAACAGCGACATGGCCATGTATACCGGCGACAATGAGATTATGGGACGTATCAAACGGGAGCATTTTGAAACTGCTGCAAGGCTGAAGGTCAAGCGGATCGTGATGGGGGAATGCGGCCATGCGTTTCGATCGGTGTATGACATGGGAAACCGCTGGCTGGGCTGGCGAATGCCGCCTATACCGATTGTGCATGCGATTCAGTTTTATTATGAACTGTTAAAGGAAGGAAAAATAAAAATTGCCAGGAAATATCCAACTCCGGTGACCCTGCACGATCCGTGCAATGTGATGCGGGGCGGGGGCTTGATGGAAATGTCACGCTATGTGATCAACGCTATCTGTGAAGAGTTGGTGGAGATGCATCCCAACCGCGAGCACAATTACTGCTGCGGTGCCGGCGGCGGTGTTATCAACTGTGGACCGCCTTATAAAATGATACGCATGGAGGGTAACCGGATTAAGGCCGAGCAGTTATTCGCCGCCAAGGCGCGCGGTGCGAAAATTCTCATCGCTCCGTGTCACAACTGCCACAGTGGGCTGGAAGATATCAATCTCCATTACAGTCTTGGTTTGGAAGTTAAATTTATTAGTGACATCCTGTATGAAGTTATGGAAAAACCGGCTTAAACGGGGACCCGGAAATACTAATGAGTTTATTATTGTTTTGACATGGATTCATCGCCCGCTTCGCTCGAGTCGCAGAGATCGCAGAGGGATGCGAGCAAGGCAGAAAGTTAAAAAAACACACACTTTGGGAAATAAATATTCTCTGCGTACTTTGCGGCTCTGCGGTGAATAAAATACTAAAGGGAGGTAACAGGATGAAAAAGAGGGCCGTTTTCATTTGCGCATCCGTGATGGTCACCCTGGTTATTTTTGTATCGGCTTACTCTCAGGAAGACATGGTGATTATCGACTCCGACGGTTTTGACAGCGCTCAACGGCCATCGGCGGTACTTCGCCATGATGAGCACAATGAAGCGGTTGAAACTGAAGCGTGCAATGAATG
>JAJRVC010000210.1 GCA_024277475.1 Deltaproteobacteria bacterium | reverse complement strand
GTGCCGCCGCCGGAGTATTTTCCACGGCTCAGAGAAACTTGTGATAAGTGGGGCGCCCTTTTGATTACCGATGAAGTCATGAGCGGTTTCGGCCGGACAGGAAAGTGGTTTGCCATGGATCACTGGGACGTCGTGCCGGACATCATGACTTTGGCCAAGGGAATTTCCGGCGCCTATGTGCCGCTGGGGGCCACGGTGGTACGCAAGCCCATCGGCGATCGCTTTAAGGAGCAGTTTTTCAGTCATGGTGCCACCTACGCGGGGCATGCCCTTGCCTGCGCGGCCGCACTTGCCGTCATCTCCATCTACCAGGAAGACAATCTCATCGAGAATTCTGAAAAGATGGGAAAGTATCTCCTGGAAAAGGCGCTGGAGATCAAGGATAAGCATCCCTGTATCGGGGATGTACGCGGTCTTGGTTTATTTGTGGGCCTGGAATTGGTGAAAAACAAAAAGACGCGTGAACCCATCATGCCGGTGGCTGCCAAGATTCGTCCGGGAATGAATCCCAAACTTGAAGTCGCAAAAAAGCTGGGCGAATTGGGCATGATGGCCATGGCGGCCAACCCCAGCAATGTTATCGCCATGGCGCCGCCGCTGATTGTCACCAAAGATGAAATCGATGAAGGTATCGGCATTATGGACCAGGCCCTTGAAGTGGCTGATGCTTATGCTGAAAAATAATCCGCAGACGTTCCGGGTTCAGAGGTTCAAGGTTCCATTCTTGTTCCCGGACTGCATTTAGGATGCATATTTACGACAAAAGCACAGCTTCGTCAGGCCTCATCTAAAATTTGGCGCCAAATTGGCAATTATTTAGAAAAACGAGTATTGTAAACTAACGCCGCAACTTGGGGGGGCGGTTTGTCAGGTCGCCACGCAGCTCCTGACTCCCGGCTCCTGTACAGCTTTTGGGTCTGCTTTTTGGTCTTCTCCGCCATAATCGATGCTGCCTTTGGGCGGCGCAAACCGGATCGTGGCGATCTTGTTCTGGGTGAAGAAATCGATGCCGTCTTTGCCCTGCACCTTATTCGTGCCCAGATGCGAATCCTTAATACCGCCAAAAGGCAGGTATGGGTGCGGCGCCGGGATGCCGACATTCACCCCGATCATACCCACATCGGCCTGATTGATGAACTTTTCGGTGTAATACAGGTTCTGTGTAAAAAGGCAGGCACCGTTACCGAATTTTTGTTTGCGAATCAGGTCCAAAACATCATCCATATGATCGATTTTCACTACGGCTACCACGGGACCGAAGATTTCTTCCTTGTAGATGGTCATCTCCGGTGTGACATCGGCAAAAATGGTCGGCCCCACGTAATAGCCATTTTTAATGTCAGCAGACATCTGCGGGTTGCGACCGTCGAGAATCAGCCTGGCGCTTTCCTGGACGCCGATGTCGATATATTTTTCGATTTTTTGTTTAGCGCTGGCCGAAATCACCGGCCCCATGTATATTTCCGGATCCAGAGCACTGCCGAAGTTGACGGTCTTTGATGCCTCCGCTATTCTTTCGATCAGCTCATCGTAAATTTGAGGTACGGCGGCAACCAGCGATCCGGCCAGGCAGCGCTGCCCGGCACTGCCATAGCAGGAGTTCAGGTAGTTTTCGATAAACACATCCCATTGAACATCTTCCATGACGACCAGGAAATTCTTGGCACCACCCAGCAGCATCGACCGTTTGCCGCCGCGGCCGCAGCCCTCGGCCATCTTTTTGGCCGTAGGCGTGGAACCGACCAGGCAGATTCCGCTCACGAGTTCGTCGTCGTACCAGGGCTGTACAACGGTTCGATTACCGTGGATAATGTTGATGACGCCTTTGGGCAATCCGATTTCATTGAATATCTCACCCATTTTTTGCATAAAATAGGGAGACTGCGTAGATGGTTTAAACACGAAAGTGTTGCCGACACCAATGGCAAAGGGGACAAACCAACCGAAAACCAGGGCGGGAAAATTAAACGGCGCCACGCCGCAGAAAACTCCCAGCGGGGATTTGACGACGCGGCCATTAATGTTGCCGGCAATGTGATCCAGCGATTCCCCTTGAATCAGGGTAGGGATCGAACAGGCGGTTTCAATGATCTGAACGACCCGCTGCACTTCCCCCCTGGCTTCGCTGATATGTTTAGCCTGATCAACGGCTATGGAAAAGGCAAGCTCTTCTTCTTTGTCGATCATGGCCTGGCGGATTTTATAAAGGTATGAGATGCGTTTGTTAACTGTCGTGTTGCGCCAGGCGTCGTAGGCTGCATGGGCGGATTGGACGGCTCTTATGGAAGTTTCAGGCCTGGAGAGGGGGACCTCCCCGATTTGCTCTCCATTTGAAGGATTGTACAGCGGCGCATAATCGACGCCGGTCTCCTCTATCCACTCGCCATCTATAAAGTTTTTAATCCGAATAAAATCCATTTGGTTGCTCATTATACGCCTCCTTTTTTGTTTGTTCTTTGCCGCCCGACAGGTTTAATGTCAAAAAAAATCACACTCTCTGACATCATCAAATAGTTGAGTGGAAAACGGTTGATTAGGAAAATAAAAAAGGTCTCCCCCGATACAGAAAGAGCTTTATAAGTATTAATTTCTTGACAGTAACAATAGAAGCTGATGTATTAGATATCACAATCATTTGCAACATGTATTTTAACCTACGGGAAAATTCAAATAAATGCTGAATACAAAATCACTGCGCGAACAGGTATATGAATACCTGCGGGATGAAATCAGTAATAGAAAACTTCTCCCCGGCGCTACCATAAACATCAATGAGATCAGCCGGCAGCTAGGCATTAGCAAAACGCCCCTGCGGGATGCCATCATCCAGCTTGAGATCGAAGGTTTTGTGACCATTTTGCCCCGGAGAGGTGTTACGGTAAAAAAATTGACACTCCAGGAAATAAAAGATTCCTATGAGATTGTCGGGGCACTTGAGGGATCGGTTGTTTTAAATGTTTTCGACAGGATCGGTACGTCCCACATATCCAGGTTGAAAAAACTTAATGCCAGGCAAATAGAGGCTCTGGATTGCAAAGAATATGATCGTTACTATAAACTAAATCTGGATTTCCACAACGTTTTCCTCGACCTTTCCGAAAACAAATCGTTAAAGTGTATTGTTGCACCGTACAAACAGCGCCTTTATGACTTTCCAAGACGAGGGTATATCAAAGAGTGGGAGTTAAACAATTGTAAAGAACATGATCAGTTCATTGAATTAATTGAAAAGAAAGATCGACAAAGCGCTGCTGGGATCATAAGAGATGTTCACTGGTCCTTCAAGGTTCAGGAAAAATATATCCGCCGATTCTATCCTGACGCCAACGGAGTTGATTAGCTTTATAGCCGGCACCTCGTCAAAATATATTATATCGTTTGCGTAGCGCCGGCGCCGCGTGTTGCTCTATCTGTCCTATCTAGTTTCCATCCATAAATGGCCCTTTTTTCTCTGAGCGGCGTTTTCCGCGGGTTTACGTCTGCGAAGTACGAAAAGTACGTCTCAACGTAAACCCTTGTGCGGCCTTGCTCAGAGAAAAAATTGCTCATTTCTGAATTGGAAACTTATGCCAGTGCCCATGGATAAAATAGGCTTCGTGGACGGGCACTATCCAAATCAACGGCATTCCTAAAATCTCAAAAACCCAGGCATCCGCCGTCTAAACCATCTAACCTATGAAACGCCCAAACGGCACGGTTTCTTTTTCGCTTAACCGGGTCGCTTTTCTCAATTTGATTGTATTTATTGCCCGCACTTGTGCCACTGTGATTCAAATTTCGGCAGGTATCTGTTTTAGGGCAAAAATAACATTTTGGTCATCTTACCGTCATTTTGCCGTTAACTTTATGCCCTATATTCTGTCTAAATCCAAATATTGTAACGGGTAAGCAAAGGCCAATTTTGGTCAAAATCAAAACTAGGAGGAAAAAAAATGAAAGCAAAATTCAAATTAACAAAGTACATCGCAGTCATACTAATGATTGGCTTGATGGTGAGCACCGGCCTGCCAATGGCCACGGCATCCAAAAATGCTCCGGTGCGAATGGTGCCGCAAAATTTTAGCTCTCTGGCCGATACAGTCAGCCCGGCGGTGGTTCACATTCGGGTGGAAAAGACCGTCAAAGGCGGCGGACCTGGTTTTCACCAGTTCGGCCAAAATCCGTTTGGCGGCAACGAGCAGTTCAAAAACTTTTTCGGCCGTAATTTCGGACCCCAGCGCCAGCCGGAATTCAAGCAGCCGGCGCAGGGCTCCGGGTTCATCATTGACAAAAGCGGCTATATTGTCACCAACAATCATGTGGTGGAAGGTGCCGACTCGATCAAGGTCATCCTCAAAGATGAAACCGAATACAATGCTAAAATTGTCGGACGTGATCCTGTAACGGACATTGCCCTGATCAAGGTTAAGGCCAAAGGCAATCTGCCTACGGTTCCCATGGGAAGTTCCAAAAACCTCAAGGTGGGTGAGTGGGTTGCAGCCATCGGGAGTCCTTTCGGTTTACAGCATACCGTGACCGCCGGCATCGTCAGTGCCAAAGGACGGGTGATCGGCTCCGGTCCTTACGATGATTTTATTCAGACCGATGCCTCTATCAACCCGGGTAACAGCGGCGGCCCCCTGATCAACATGCAGGGGCAAGTTGTGGGCATCAATACCATGATTATCGCCGGGGGTAGTGGAATCGGCTTTGCCATTCCCATTGACCTAGCCAAAGATATCATCGCTCAGTTGAAAACCAGCGGTGAGGTCACCCGCGGCTGGCTGGGAGTCACCATTCAGGATCTCAAAGGCGATCTGGCGGAGTATTACGGTTTGAAAGGCAAGAGCGGTGTCTTGGTTGCCGGTGTCGTCCCAGGTGATCCCGCGGATCAGGCTGGAATTAAACCCAAGGATATCATAACGGAAGTCGACGGCAAAAAGGTAACCACCAGCCACGATCTGACTGCGCTGGCTGCCAAACTGGGTGTCGGGGATACGGTTAGGGTAACGGTTTTACGCGAGGGTCGCCAAAAGAACCTCGATGTTAAAGTCGGTAAAAGACCGATGACCATGGCCTCTGTTTCCGATAAGCAACAGCAGAAAGAAAAAGAGGGCGAATACGGCTTTCAGGTCACGGAGCTGACACCGGAAATAGCCCGGCGGTTTAATATCAAAGAAACCGCGGGTGTCATCGTGGTCGGTGTTGAGCCCAACAGTAAGGCCCAGACTGCCGGTATCCAGCAAGGTGATCTTATCATCGAGATCAATCGCAAAAATGTTGCATCGCTAAAAGATTTCAACAATTTGATCGATCAACATAAGAAGGATAATGGAATTAGTTTGCTCGTCAAGCGCATGAATGGCGGATTGGTGGTAATTCGCCTGGCATAATGTAGCAGATGTCAGAAGACAGAGATCAGAAGACAGAGGGCAGATATGTCATCTGTCTTCTGTACTTTTGTCTTCTGTACTTTGTAACCGCGTGTGGAACTTCACGAAGCTGACAATTATTATAGAAACCGCTGAATGATATCGCTGCCGTTTTGGCCGTCTTTTTTCAGAATAGACACAAATTGATATTGCCCATCAGGAAAAAACCATTATAATAGGTTAGATTATGTTTCTCTTTGGGTATCATTCATAAATTTTTTCCGCGACTCATTTGCCGGCGGTCTATCCGGATATCGATCGCCTAACTCCCGAAGCCACAGAGCATTTTCTTTTGGCCGCCGATATCACCGACCGTGATGAAGAGGCCAACATAGGCGATCCGGACGAAAAGGATAGGTAACCGTTCACAGGTTCAGGGTTCAACGTTCAGCCCGCCCTGGCCTCCGGCTCGTAGCCTATGAGCCTACGCCTTGGAGAGTGCGACTTATAAGATCATATTACGGTCCGTGTCAGGTTCCCAAGTATGAACTAAATAATTGAGCAACGTATAGTCAGGTCTGGGTCAGGGGGTTAAAGACAAAGAAGGCATTAAAAACCCGAAGTCCTCGGTAAAAATGCTCATTTCCCCAAATAATTACCAATTTGGCTCCGAATTTTGGATTAGGCCTGACGAAGCTGACGCTTGTTTGTAAATACGCATCCCAAATCCAGTATAGGGACGAGAATGCAACCTTGAACCCCTGAACCTTTGAACCCGTGAACGCCTGAAAGGAGGATACTATGCCCAAGGCTATCAGGATATATGAAACCGGTGGACCCGAAGTTTTGCGCTGGGAGGAGGATAATCCCGGCAAACCCGGGGCAGGTGAAGCTCTGGTACATCATGAGGCCGTGGGCCTTAATTTTATCGACGTCTATCACCGCACCGGATTGTATCCGTTGGCTTCCCTGCCGGCCGTACCGGGGCTGGAAGGTGCTGGAATTGTGGCAGGAATTGGAGAGGGGGTCTCCGAAGTCGCCGTCGGCGACCGCGTAGCCTACGCCGCTGTTCCGCCCGGTGCCTATGCCGAATTCCGGCGAATTCCGGCACACCGTTTAGTGAAGCTTCCCGAAAGCATCTCCACCCGCCAGGGAGCGGCCATGATGCTCCAGGGTATGACGGCCCGCTATCTTTTAAAGGGTTGCTATGGGGTCAAAAAGGGCGATGTCATCTTGATTCACGCCGCGGCCGGCGGCGTCGGTTCGATTGTCTGCCAGTGGGCAAAACACCTCGGAGCCACTGTAATCGGGACTGCCGGATCACCGCAAAAGGCCGAGATTGCCCGTGCTAACGGCTGCGATCACCCCATTTTATATAACGAGGAAGATTTTGCTGCCAAAACACGGCAAATAACCGGCGGAAAGGGTGTGAACGTCGTCTACGATTCCGTCGGCCAGGCAACTTTCATGAAATCTCTGGATTGTTTGCGTCCTTTCGGCATGATGGTCTCCTTCGGGCAGGCTTCCGGATCGGTTCCTCCGCTGGACCTGTCCGTTCTGTCGGCCAAGGGGTCGTTGTTTTTGACCCGGCCGACGTTGATGTCTTATACTGCCGGAAGGGAAGATTTGCTCGATCATGCCCGGGATCTATTCGAAGTCGTGTTAAGCGGAGCAGTCAAAATTGAGATCAAACAAACCTATCCGCTGGCAGAGACCGCCCGGGCCCATCGAGACCTGGAAGCGCGCAAAACCACCGGATCCACAATTTTAATTCCGGGTTAGTAGATGTCCGGAGCCCGGGGGCTGACGCTGATTCCTCCCTGGAAGGGAGTGTTGGTTTTTATTACATATCAATATTCGACGTTCGACGTTGGACGTTCGATGTTCGACGTTCAATCAATTCACTGTTCCGGCCAGGCGGTGTTTCATGCGAATCCGGTTGCCGGCAGCCAAAGCGACCGGTTTAATCAGAAAAAATTACATTTTTGTAATAAATGATGTAGTTTCACACGATTGCCTAAAGGACCCGGTTTTTTGATGTTAGAATAAAATATTGCCCAATATCCTACCATTTTTCTATGAGATTCATTGACATCCGGTAAAAATTCTGGCATATAACCCTCTTTATTATTTTTTTTCATCCTGCAATTTGCTGAATAATTTGTATGAATAAAAATTTGCGGCAATGAATCGCGGGGTATGCGGTTTAGGAAAAAAATCAACGGAGGTTTTTACAGCATGACTGAAGATGCAATTAAGATCGGCGGCCATAAAAAAAGCATGTTCATAGACAAGGTTAAGGAAATCCTGCCCGATGGCGGCAACCTGAACCTTTGTTTGACCTGCGGTGCCTGTTCTTCCGGATGCCCGGCAACGGGTCTGGAGGACATGGACCCAAGGAACTATTTGCGCATGGCGGCCCTTGGCATGGATGATGAGCTTCTCAATTCTGATTGGGCCTGGATGTGTACTTTGTGTATGCGGTGTATTTATGTCTGTCCGATGAAGATAGACATCCCACAGCTGGTGTTCAATGTGAGAAAACACAGGCCGAGGGACAAACGGCCCAAGGGCATTGTAGGCTCCTGTGATATGGCCCTCAAAAGCGATACCTGCAGTGCCATGGGAGCTTCTGAGGAAGATTTTCGGTTTGTGGTGGAGGATGTGCTTGAAGAGATCCAACAGATTCAGCCCGGCTTCGAAAACCTCAAAGCACCCATCAACAAGGCAGGCGCAGAATATTTCTTGAATCAAAACTCCCGTGAGCCGGTAACCGAGCCGGACGAAATGGTGCCTCTGTGGAAAATCCTTGACAGGGTCGATTGTGACTGGACTTACGGCACTAAAGGATGGGCTGCTGAAAACTACTGCCTTTTCATGGCAGATCTTGAAAACTGGGAAAAAATTGTGCGGACAAAGGCTAAAGCCGTCGATGATCTGGGCTGCAAGTACTGGCTCAATACGGAATGAGGGCACGAAATGTTCGCAGTCCGGGTCGGACTGCAAAAATTCAACATTCCTCACAATTTTGAAATTGAAAGCATCATCACACTCTATGCCCGCTGGATCAGGGAAGGCAAACTCAAGGTCAACTCCGACTGGAACAAGGAACGTAAAATCAAGTTCACCGTCCAGGATCCGTGCCAGCTGGTTCGCAAGACTTTCGGCGAACCCATGGCTGAGGACCTGCGCTTTGTGACCAGAGCCGTGGTCGGAGAAGAAAACTTTATTGATATGACGCCCAACCGCTCAAATAATTACTGCTGCGGCGGCGGGGGTGGTTTCCTCCAAAATGGAATGCCCGAGGCTCGAAGAGCTTTTGGCAAGCTTAAAGCCGATCAAATAATGGCCACCGGGGCTCCATATTGTATCACCCCTTGTCACAACTGCCACTCACAGATACATGACCTCAGCGAGCATTTCGGAGGTGGCTGGCATAACGTTCATCTCTGGACGCTGATCTGCCTGTCCATGGGTATTCTGGGGGAAAATGAACGCGAGTATCTGGGAGATGATCTGAAGGATGTGGATGTGTTGTATTCAAAAGAAGAGGAATAAAGGTAACTGTTCACAGGTTCAGGGCTCAACGTTCAGGGTTAAGGACAAAGAAATCATTAAAGACCCGGCTGCTGCCAGCCGGGTCTTTTTAAAGTTTCTTTTCCGATTTGACCGGCCGCTTCTGCCGACGACGACCGGGTTCCGTATTGCCACTTCGTAACCTTTGAACCCGTGAATGCTTACCCCACTTCCCAATTCCAAACCATCATGCTGCCCTCGACAGTTTCACTGCACACACCTTATACTCGGGAATGCCGGAAATCGGATCCAGTGCGGCATTGGTCAGACGGTTGGCCGCGGCCACGGCGTAATGAAATGGTATAAATACTGTTCCTGAAACCGCTTTTCTGGAAACCTTGATCCGTGCCTGAATATTTCCCCTGCGCGATGCGATATCCACAATAGATCCGTCCCTTACGTCATATCTGCCCGCATCACGAGGAGAAATTTCTACAAAGCACTCCGGGGCGATCTCATTTAACCCCCCGGTTTTCATCGTCATGGTACCGGTGTGGTATTGGTAAAGCAGACGTCCGGTGGTCAGGTACATCGGGTATTCATCATCGGCACTTTCGGCCGGTGGTATGTAGTCGATTCCGTTAAAGACGCCCTTGCCGCTGGAAAATTGTTCCCGGTGCAGGATGGGGGTTCCGGGATGGTCGGCCGTCGGGCACGGCCAGTGAATGCCTTCATACTCGATACGGTCGTAGCTGATGCCGGCGTAGGACGGTGTCACCTGCGAAATTTCTTCCATAATCTGGCGGCTGTTCTCATAGATCATCGGATAGTTCATCCGGGTGGCGATTTCACAGATAATTTTCCAATCGTCCCATGCCTGACCGGGCGCTTCCACTGCTTTTCGCACCCGCTGCACCCGCCGTTCCGTATTGGTGAATGTTCCTTCTTTTTCAGCATAACATGCCGATGGCAAGACAACATCAGCGATCCGGGCGGTTTCCGTTAAAAATATATCCTGTACGACCAAAAAGTCCAAATTGTTGATGCTCTTTTCACAATGATTCAAATCAGGATCGGAAACCAGCGGATTTTCTCCGATGATATAGAGGGCCTTTAGTTTGCCGTCATGAGCCGCCGGTATCATCTGGGTTACTTTCAGACCGGGTTTATCCGGCAGTTCGTCAACCCCCCAGGCTTGTTCCATTTTCTGACGCGCAGCCGGGTCAATTACTTTCTGGTATCCGCTGTATACGTCCGGCAGGCCGCCGAAATCGCAGGCGCCCTGGACGTTGTTCTGCCCTCGCAGCGGGTTGACGCCTCCCCCTTCAATTCCAAGGTTGCCGCAAAGCATGGCCAGGTTGGCCAGAGACTTTACATTATCCGTACCGGTCGTGTGCTGGGTGATTCCCATGCAATAAAGGATGCTGCCGCGTTCAGCGCCGGCATAAAGACGGGCGGCTTCAACGAGCTGCCCAGCGGGGACCCCGGTAATTTCCGCTACAAATTCAGGGGTAAATTTTTCGACCACCCTTTTGACTTCTTCAAAACCCACGGTCCGGCTTTCAACATACTCTTTGGCGTACAGGTTTTCCTGAATTATGACATTCATCATTCCGTTGATCCATGCGACATCCGTACCTAGATTCTGCCGCAACCACATATCCGCATAGCGTGTAATTTTGATGCGTCTGGGGTCAACGACAATGAGCCTGGTTCCTTTTTGGGTTACCGACCGTTTGACAAAGCTGGACAGAACGGGATGGTTTTCGGTGGTGTTGGATCCGGTGATCAAGATGACATCCGCTTTTTCAATACATGCAATGGTATTGGTCATGGCACCACTGCCGAAAGCTGCGGCCAGACCGGCCACAGTGGAAGAATGTCAGAGCCGGGCGCAGTGATCCACGTTGTTGGTTTTAAGCACTGCCCGGGCAAATTTTTGAGCGACGTAATTTTCCTCGTTGGTGATTCTGGCAGACGTCAATACGCCCGTGCTGTCAGGACCAAATTCGGTTTTGATGTCATCCAGTTTGCGAGCGACCAGATCAAGGGCCTCTTCCCAGGAGGCTTCTCTAAATTCACCGTTTTCTTTAATCAATGGTGCGGTCAGGCGATCGGGGGAGCCGATAAAATCGTAGCCGAATCTGCCCTTGACACACAGGCTGCCGTAATTGGGGGCAACATCCTGAACGCCGCTGACCTTAACTACCCGTCCCTCTTTTGCATGGAGGTAAAGTTGGCAGCCGACGCCGCAATAAGTGCAAGTCGTGCGCACCTTTTTGGTTTCCCAGGGCCGTGCCTGGTAGCGGGCATCTTTTTCGACAAGAGCACCCACCGGGCACGCCTGCACGCATTCTCCGCAAAAAACACAATCAGAATCCTTGTAGGGGCGGTCACCGGCTGCGATGATCTTGGTAACTGCACCGCGATAGCCGTAATGGATGGCTTGGTTGACCTGAACTTCGTTGCAGGCCTGCACGCATCGGCCGCACTGGATACAACGCGAAAAATCGCGCACAATAAACGGGTTGACCGTCTCCATGGGATAGGGTGTATCGGTGGGATTAAACCGTTCACCGTTTACCTGATAGCGAAAGGCCAGATCCTGCAGCTTGCAGTCCCCCCAGACCGGACACAATTCGGCGGTATCTTCAGTCTGCTGTGCTTTCATCTGAAATTCAGTCCAGTTATGGCCGGCGGATCCGCTCACCGCACAGTTGTGATTACCCGATGAAAGCAACAACTGGATGACCATGCGCCGGGCAGCGATTACTTTGGCAGACTCAGTGCGCACCACCATATTATTGGCAGCCGGGGCCGCACAGGAAGCGACCAGACTGCGGGCACGTTCAACTTCAACAACGCAAACCCGGCAGGCGCCGGTAGGGGTTGCCCCTTTCAGATGACAGAGTGTAGGGATATCGACACTATTGCGTCGCGCGACATCAAGAATGCTCTCTCCGGAATCAAAAGCAAATTCATTCCCATTGATAATAAGTGTGTTTTGAGGGGCCATGTCGGTATTTGTACTCCTTAAAAATTGGTCACGGGTAACTTCCAGAGTGGAGGTTTACCCACAAGGGATATTGACAGCGCAGACAGGGAAAACAACAATATTCCCAATTTTTAGAATAGATTTTGTTTGATCTACCTTATTACCTGATACTCCTTTTTTTGTCAATGTGGTTTCTATCTTGCCGGTTTTTATAATTATAACCATAAGATAGGAAGCATTCGACAATTTTAGTGCTGATTGCGGGATGCTCAATATATGCAGGCTCAGGGAAAAGATAGAAATTTTTCCTCAGCCATACTTTGACAATCTCGTAAAAAGTCGAAATTCTCGATTTTCGATCTCATAACTGATCGAAATTATTAAGTGTGAAATTTTATTTTTGTGTTTTTTGTGCCTTTTTGTGGCCAAATCATACTTTCAGCTTTCAGCTACCTGCCCCCCTGACTTTCGTTATTTGCCCTAGGCCCTCGGCACCGTGCTCTCTGCCTTTTGTTTTCTTCCCTCCCTGGAAACCATCAACAGCTGGTACAGATAAACACCGCTAAACGCACCCAGGATATCGGCAATCACATCCGCAACCTCGGCATCCCGAAAGGGAACAAAAGACTGGTGGATCTCATCGCTGATGCCGTAAAGAGATGCGGAAACCACACTCAGCAGCATCAACATTTTGATGTTGTCTTTGATCCTCAGGGTTTGGTAAGCCCTGTAGAACAAAATTCCCATGATTCCGTAAGCCGTAAAATGAAGCACCTTGTCGACAAAGGGAAATGAGGGGATCTGTTCCGGAGAAGGATTGGCGGACTGAATATAAATCAACAGACAATAGAGGATAAGCGGAAGCCAGCATAATACAAATCGCTTTGATTTAGTGGTCATCCTAAAACCCGGTAGTCGGTCGCCTTTTGCCGAACGAAACTTCACAGGGCGCGTTTTTGGTGACGTGTTTTTTCAATTTTTTACACCATAAGGATTGAAATGTCCGGCAACTGCCATCCAGCGCATCCATTCTGGCAAAGTCGGCATGTCCGCATTGAAGATCGCAAAAACTAATTTTACTGGTCGTCACACCTGCATTTTTAGTCATTATCCAAACCATCAAACCGAAGTCATAATTCCAATGAAAGCTCCCGGTCTTGAATATGCGCCTGCACCGTATTCAGAAAAGTTTCGTGCGAAACCCCGTATTTGACCTTTCCGTCCAGGGTTCTTACCGAAAGGGTTGCCGCTTCTTTTTCTTTGCCGCCGATGGTGAGTATCAGCGGGATGTACTGCAATTGGGCATCACGCACTTTTTTATTCAAACTTTCCGTCCGGGTGTCGACTTCAACGCGCAGCCCGGCATTTTTCAGAATTGCCAGCACCTCGTTGGCATACGGCACCAGATCATCGTTGATCGGCAGAATAATGGCCTGCAAAGGCGACAGCCACAGCGGAAACTTGCCGGCAAAATGTTCGATCAGGATACCCAGAAAGCGCTCAATCGATCCGAAAACAGTTCGGTGAATCATGATGGGACGATGTTTTTCATTATCTTTGTCGATATAATACAAGTTGAACCGTTCGGGCAGCGACATGTCCAGCTGAATCGTGCCGCATTGCCAGGTGCGCTTCAAGGCATCTTGGATATGAAGATCGATTTTGGGACCGTAAAAAGCGCCGTCGCCTTCGTTTAGCTGGTAGTCCTGGCCATAAGCGTCCAGTGCCGCTGCCAATCCCCTGGTGGCTGTTTCCCACTGTTCATCGGTCCCAATGGATTTTTCCGGCCGGGTGGACAGCTCGATAAAAAATCCCAGGCCGAAAGTACTGTAAATTCTTTCCGAGAGTTTAAGTACCCCCAGGATTTCATCCTTGATATGCTCTGAAGTCATGTATAAATGGGCATCATCCTGATGAAACGCTCTCACCCGGAAAAGCCCGGACAGCACGCCGCTTAATTCGTGCCGGTGGACAAGCCCGACCTCAGCGACCCTGAGAGGCAAATCTCGATAGGAGTGAGGGTTGGTGCTGAACAGCAGCATCCCACCGGGGCAGTTCATCGGCTTGATGGCATACTCGGTATCGTCAATTGTCGAGGTATACATGTTTTCACGATAATTTTCCCAATGGCCGGATCGTTCCCAGAGCGAACGGTTTAGCATGATCGGCGTTTTAGTTTCCACGTAACCGGCCTCACGATGTTCAAAGCGCCAGTAATCCAGCAGGGCATTCCAGAGATCCATGCCTTTGGGATGGAAAAACGGCATCCCGAGCGCTTCTTCATGAAAGCTGAAGAGATCCAGCGCCCGGCCGATTTTACGGTGGTTTCTTTTTTTGGCTTCTTTAAGGAACGTCAGGTAATCTTTCAATTCCTTTTTATCGAAAAAAGCGGTTCCATATATTCTTTGAAGCTGGGGCCTGGAAGGGTCTGCCCGCCAGTAGGCGCCGGAAACTTTTATCAGTTTGATGTTTTTGACAAACCCGGTGTGGGGGACATGGGGCCCACGACATAAATCGGTAAATTCGCCCTGCTCATAAAATGAAATGGTCTCGTCTTCCAGGTTTGATATCATTTCAAGCTTGTAGGGCTCGTTTTTATAAAATTCCAGGGCCTCCGCCTTGGAAACAACTCGGCGTCGAATCGGCAGCTTTTCCTTGATAATCTTTTTCATTTCAGCTTCGATTTTCGGGAAGTCGTCTTCTGAAATGGGATCCATGTCGATATCATAGTAGAATTGATTTTCCACCGCCGGGCCAATTGTCAGTTTGGCCTCTTTATTAAGACGCAAAATGGCCTGGGCCATCACATGGGCTGCGCTGTGACGCAAGATATCAAGCGCATCCGGATCCTTGGAGGTCACAAACCTGATTTTGGCGTCCTGGTCGATGACGGTATCCAGATCAACCAGATGATCATCGAGTTCCATCGCCACGCAATTGCGTGCAAACCCATCAGAGATGCTTTTGGCTGCATCGGTGCCGCTTAAAGAATTTTCGAAAGCCTTTATGTTGCCGTCTGGAAATGTTATGTTTACCATTGCACTCTCACCTGATAAAGAATAGTTAAAAAAATAATTTTAAGGGGTTTAAAACAATTCATCGGTCATCCTAATTATCCGGACAAGTTAAGAAAAACAATCCCAGGGGTCAAGAAAAAAATGAACGCGACCACCACTAATACCTATAAAATGATAAATACCCGCAACGAACTTGAAAATTTTGTCAAAACCATAGAAAATGAGGAAGCCGTGGGCGTCGATCTGGAAGCGGATTCCATGTACCATTTCAAAGAAAAGGTCTGTCTGATTCAGATGGCCGCCACCAATATCAATGTGGTCATCGATCCTCTCGCAGTCAAAGACCTGTCAGCGCTTAAACCGATTTTTAAAAGAGATGACATCTGCAAGATCTTTCACGGGGCGGATTACGATGTCCGTTCCTTATATCGGGATTTTAGCATTGAGATTAATAATTTATTCGATACCGAACTGGCAAGCCGCTTTCTGGGTTTTCCGGAAACCGGTCTGGAGGCGGTTCTCAAAAAAAAGTTCGCCGTCACACTCGACAAAAAATTCCAACGCAAAGACTGGTCTAAACGCCCGCTGCCTCCGGATATGATTGCCTATGCCGCCAAGGATGCCAGGTATCTGTTACCCCTGGCGCAGGGTTTGAAGGCCGAACTTGATGAAAAAAGCCGACTTGAATGGGTCCATGAAGAATGCGAGTATTTAAGCAGGGTCCGGCCGCACACCGCCAACGACCAGCCGCTATACCTAAATTTCAAGGGCGCGGGTAAGCTCGATCCCCGCAGTCTGGCCGTGTTGGAAGCCCTGCTTGGCTTTCGCCGCGAAGTTGGTCGCAGAAAAGATAAACCGCTATTCAGAATCTTCGGCAACCGTTCGCTGTTGGAATTGGCCGGCGAAAAGCCGCTGGATTTAGAGCAACTTGAAGAAACCGGGGCACTAAGTTCCAGGCAAATCAGCATGTACGGCCGGGAAATGCTTACGGCCATACAGGGCGCGATGAAACTCCCGGCAGAAAAGCTGCCGGTCTATCCACGAAAAAAGTCACCCAGGGTATCCCTTGCGGTTGCCGGACGGGTTAAAGCCCTTAAAAACTGGCGTGACAAGCAGGCGCAAAAGCTTGCCATTGATCCCGCCTTGCTATGCAACAAAGCGCTTATCATCGTGATTGCCGTACAAAGGCCCTTGAAATTTTCGGAATTGGCGGCGATAAAAGAAATGAAAAACTGGCAAAAAAACGAATTCGGACGGGATATCGTGAGGGTATTGAATAAGGAATGACGATTGAGGAATGTCGAAGGGCGAGTGATGGGCTGTGAGTGGTAAGTTGTGGGTTGTTTGTTGTGAATGGTATTAGGCCCTTATGGGCCTTTATCTAACAACATGTTGTCAGAAGCTGATGAACGTCCAACATCGAACGTCGACTGAATGTATTCTGTCTGTTTTATAAAAGATTTAGCGAAGCGTTTCCTTCCTTCGATATTCTGCGGTTCGCTGTTCCGACCGGCTACCAAAACAGCCCGTTTATTAATCGAAAAAGGTTGCCATTTTGGCGTTTCATACAAGGGCATGGTGGTACTAAATACCGGAACCCAATGTCAATAATTTAGCACCCACTGGCTAACAAGGGCCACTTTTTCCGAGCGTAGTCTCGGAAAAAGTTTAGTGGCTGAAATAATAAATGCAAGTATTGCCTCACATACAAAAATGTCAAAAGAGTACAACCAATACCGGGAATTGTTAAACCGGAGACAATTCGGTGAAGCTGCACGTTTTGCCGAACAGGCGTACTTGGAAGGCAACCCGGGAAATCCTTTCTGGCTCACCAGACAGGCTGCCGCCCTGACACGGGACGGTGAATATGGCCACGCCTTAACGGTTTCCGAACGAGCGCTGACATTAACTCCCGCAAATCCCTACGTCGTACTTTGTATGGCCGAAGCACTTTCCGGACTGCGTCGTTATAAGGAGGCCCTCGAGTATTATGAACCGATCGCGACTGACGCCAACGATAAAGTGGCGATGGTTGCCCGCAAAGGGATGCTGGCGTGTCTTGCCGAGCTGAGGAGCTGGGATCGTATCCTGGAACGGATCAGGACATGGGGCCTGCCGTCGGCCAGGGCCTATCCGTGGCGGGTAAAAGCGCTTGGGGGGCAAAACCGAACGGACGAGGCCATAGAAACCTGCTACCAGTGGCTCAAGGACAATCCGGACCACCCCCAGGCACTGTGGGCGCTAACCGAGCTTGAGATCCGGCGTGACGGATTTGATGCCGTTCTGACTCGTATGGGCCGGCTGGCAAAAATTCCGTCCCGACCGATGGTTTACAAAGAGATCTATGCCTCACTTTGTAAGCGCGCCGGAAAACCGGAAGTGGCCCTGAAGCAATACGAAAAAATGGTGCACACCACCTCCGACCCAAACATTCATCGTAAAAAAGCATTTGCGCTGGCCAAATCCGGCCGCGAGCCGGAGGCCATCGCGCTCATGGAAGAATTGCTGAGGCTAAACCCCAAAGATTTTTATGTTAACAATGCCTATATCCCCGCCTGCAGACGGATAAAACAGCTTGACAGAGCCATGGAATTCTATCAGAAATTACTGGAATCACATCCGGAAGAAAAATCCATCTACGGCCGGCTGAATAAACTTAAAAAGCTCATGGACCCATAAATCCGAAACCTGTACAGGTGTGGCAGAACAATGATCGACCCAACATTGCGCATCGGTGACTTGATCGAAGTTCCGCCGGTTCGAACGGTCATCCGGCTGGAAGAAGGCCGGACCCGCTCCCTTGGTATTGCTGAAAGCTTTGTGTTCACTGAAGAAGTCAGCGCTCATTTTTCGGTGCTGGCCGATGCCCTGGCCAAAGACCGTGGCCGTGGGTTTTTTCTCCAGGGTGATTTCGGTTCCGGAAAATCCCATTTCCTGGCAGCACTGTCAACCTGGCTATCAGATCGACCCGGTGCCGAGGTGCTGTCCGAACACCACAGCGGACTTGGCAGGACAAAGGCTTCAGGACGCAGTATTTTGCCGGTGGAAATCTCCCTGCTAAACTTCCGGGCTACGACCCCTTTCGAGCGGATTGTCGTCGAAACCATCGAAAACGCCCTGAACTCCCGCGGGATTCAAACGCAACTCACCCCACTGACCGCGTTTCTAAATTATTTCAGGACCCTGCTTAAATCCGGGGAACTGGCCGATGCTTTTTCCCGGCAACTGAACAAATCCCCTGCAGAAATAGATGCCTTTTTTAACGATGATCCCCGCCGTTGCTATGTCGAAGGCGTGCGCTTTATGAAGGAGCAGGGGGTGCAAGTACCCGAGGTGCTGGTTGAAGAGAGACACGAAACATTCGAAAAAACGATCGGCGCCGTGCGGCAGGCCGGTTTTGACGGCCTGGTGCTGATCATCGACGAGTTGTCCGAATTTTTTCGATCCAAACCGGATGCGCGGGGCTTAAATGAGGATGCTCGAACCCTCCAACTGCTCGGCGAAGTTGCGAATTCAGAACCGATCTGGATCATTGCCGCCGTGCAGGAAAGCATCGAAAGGACCGGAGACATCGCCCAGGTCACCTTTCAAAAGATTAAGGATCGCTTTCCCGTAAAATTTTCCCTGTCCACGGTGCACATCAAAGCCCTGATCCGTCAACGTCTGGTGCGGCACAAACCGGGCAGTGAAGATAAACTGTACGAAATTTTTGAGTATCTTAGACGCCAGTTTCCTTCCCTGACCTGGAGCTTCGAAGATTTTCAGGCCACCTATCCCATTCATCCTGCAACCATCGCCTTGCTGGATGGATTGGGTGATCTTTTTTCCCAACACCGGGGAATTGTGGATTTCGTGTACTCCAGACTGGCAGGCGACAAAAACCGGCAAATTGCCGGTATCCTGGATCATGCCAGCTATGAGCTATTGGGGCCGGACAGTATTTACGAGCATTTTTCAGATCGTATGGCCGAATTTTCCTCCTTTTACGTTTACCCTAAACATATCGTCCCCCACCTGGATGAAGTTATCAAAAAAATTATTGAAGATCCCGCAGACCGAATACTTGCCGGCCGACTCATCCGGGTGCTGGTTTTGCACAACATACACCCCACCAGTCGAATTCCGACCGTAAGAACGCTGACCGCGCTGGTATCCTGCGCGTTGTCCGACCGGGACCCCGACTTAAATGTTCAGTTTGTGGCCGAAACCCTCCTGGATCCCCTGGTGCGGGAAAGCTTGTTTCTGGTCAAGCATCCCGGCGATACCGATGAACTGCTGGAT
>JAJRVC010000209.1 GCA_024277475.1 Deltaproteobacteria bacterium | reverse complement strand
CCAATTCAGAAATGAGCAATTTTTTCTCTGAGCAAGGCCGCACAAGGGTTTACGTTGAGACGTACTTTTCGTACTTCGCAGACGTAAACCCGCGGAGAACGCCGCTCAGAGAAAAAAGGGCCATTTATGGATGGAAACTAACTAATTAGGGAGATTGACCATGAACATCGCTGTCGTCGGTGGAGGATCCCGCTGTAAACGATTAATAGAAGTGATTCAACGCCATGCATTTCAGGAGATAGATCCCAAGGTTGTTGCCGTTGCGGATTTGAATGAGGATGCGCCCGGTTATGTAAAAGCGAAAAAAAATGGGCTTTTCGTTACCCATGATTATAACGATTTTTTTAAAAGAGACGACATTGATCTCATCATCGAACTTACAAGCGACATGGATATCTACAATGATATCCTGAACAAAAAAAAGAAGACCGTGCGGGCCATAGCCAACGCGACGGCCCAGCTCTTCTGGGAAATCTCCCGGATTTCCATTCTGCAGAAAAAAACAGATCAGCAACTTCAGGAAACCCGTGCACGATATAAGATGATCATCAACGAACTGATCCAGGAAGATGTGTTGGTTATCGCCTATGATTACAAGATTATGGACATCAATGAAAGCCTGCTGAACAGACTGGGTCTTCAACGCAAAGATGTTATCGGACGGTACTGTTATGAAATCACCCATCACCAGAACCTGCCCTGTTCCGGAGAGCATCATCCCTGCCCACTGATCCAGACCATGAAGACGGAAAAGCCGTCACAAACCACTCACATCCATCTTGACAGGGACAACAAAGAAATTTACTATTCAATTTCTACCTATCCACTGCTTGAAAATGGTGATGTAATCGGCGCCATTGAAATATCCAGAGACATCACCAATGACATCAATGTTCAAAAAACTATGATGCAGCAGGAAAAGCTGGCTTCTGTCGGACGTTTGTCTGCCGGTGTTGCCCATGAAATCAATAACCCTCTGACGACTATTTTGACCACCTCCATGTTGATCCTTGAGGATCTCGACCCGCACGATCCAAATTACCAGGAACTGGAAACCATCACCAGGGAAACACTGCGCTGCCGTAAAATTGTCACCAGCCTGCTGGATTTTGCCCGTCAATCCACTCCCGCAAGAAAACCGTGTAATATCAATAATGTCGTTAGTGAGAGTGTCGTTTTAACCAACAAACAGGCAGCCTTTAAAGATGTAACCTTAATTTACCAACCGGGAGCAGATATACCCCCCGTTCAATTAGATAAAGGTCAGATCCAGCAGTCTATCATCAATTTAATCATCAACGCCGTCGAAGCCACTGATGCCGGTGGAACCATATCGATTTCCACCGCCTACAAACCACAGCCGGAAACCATCGAGATTGCCGTGAGTGACACGGGAGAAGGAATTGATAAAACGGACCTGGTCCGAATTTTCGATCCGTTTTACACCACCAAAGATAATGGCAATGGGCTCGGATTGGCCATCACTCATGGAATTATCGAACAGCACAACGGTACCATCAATGTTGACAGCCAATCAGGCCGGGGCACCACGTTTACAATCAGGCTTCCAATCACACCGGGTGAAGACCATGCCGCAGGATAGTCCCCGCATCCTGATTATCGATGACGAACTCAATATCTGTCGCAGCTGCACCAGGATACTGACCAAGCTGGATTATGAGGTGGATTATGCCCTCAACGGCTATGACGCCCTAAAAATGATGGATACCAAACCGTTTGATATTATTATCACCGATTTAAAAATGAGCAGCTTGGGCGGCATGGAGGTATTGCGCCGGGTAAAAGACACTTATCCCGACACGCCTGTGATCGTGATGACCGGTTATGCCAGCGTTTCCTCGGCTGTGGAGGTTATGAAAATAGGTGCCTTGGATTACCTTCCCAAGCCATTTACCCCGGATGAACTGCGGGCCATTGTCCACCAGGCTGTGGCCGAAAGGGAAATCAGGCTGCAAAATCGAAAACTACAGCAACGGATAAAAAAGGGTAAGTTGGTTTCGCATAAACTTATCGGCAGCAGCCCGAAAATCAAGCAGGTTATCACCATGATCCAGAAAGTGGCGCCCACCGATTCCACGGTTCTGGTGCAGGGTGAAAGCGGAACCGGCAAAGAACTGGTGGCCAGAGCCGTACATACCAACAGCCGCAGGAGTAAAGAGGTCTTCTTTGCAGTGGACTGCGGTACATTGTCGAGCAATTTACTGGAAAGCGAATTATTCGGCTATATGAAAGGTGCTTTCACCGGAGCAGATAAAAATAAGGACGGTATTTTCAAAATAGCGGATGGCGGAACTATTTTTCTCGATGAAATCAGCAATATCAGCCTGGAGGTTCAAGGCAAACTGTTGCGCTTTTTGGAAACCCGCGAATTTCTTCCTTTAGGCGCCCGCTCCCCTTTACAGGTTAACATTCGTTTAGTTTTCGCAACCAATAAGAATCTGCAGGAAATGGTGGCTGAAGGTTCTTTCAGAGAAGATTTCTACTATCGCATCGATGTCTACCCGATCCTGTTGCCGCCGCTAAAGGCGCGAAAAATAGACATCTTACCGATTGCCTATCATTTTTTAAATCAGTTTGGTGAAAATATGGGTAAGTCCATCACGGGCTTTGACAATGAATCCGTAGGCCGCTTAACGGAATATGATTGGCCCGGTAATGTCCGGCAACTGCGAAATACAATTGAACGGGCGGCCATTCTGTGCGAAAGCGATCTAATTTCACCGAACGACCTGCCAATGCTGGGAGATAGCAGCGATATTGAGCAGTTGCTGGAGAATATTCCCTCAACCAATGAGGAGTTGAAACGCATCAAGAAAGAAATCCGCCGCAAGGCCGTGCGCAAAGTCGAGAAGAATTTCATTTTGAAAGCACTCAAAAAAAACAAGTGGAATGTTACCCAGGCCGCCCAAAGCGTCGGATTACAACGTAGCAATTTTCATAATCTAATGAAAAAATACGGTATCAGCCCTCGGCGACACAAATCAGCGCAGCAATAAAAAATTCACTGTATTTATTTTTTATACACTCCATCGTAAACCCCTCACTCTGAGTTATATGTTTGTTGCCGCATTTCGTTCAAGCCCGACTGTACAGCATATTATTCTATTAAAATCAGCATACTATCCCTATATTTCGTTTTCCGCTTTGCAGCTTTCCGCCTAATCGCATTACGGGTTATCCGCTTTCTGTATTAGGAATTCTGTATATTTTTTTTATACGATTCGCTTTTTATAAAAATCCACTCAAGCAATTTTATGTTATATTTAGGTATGTTATAAGACTATTAAAATTTTGGCATGGAAAATGCTGTTCCAATATTCAATAGCCAACAAATAAAAATATTATTTAATTAATTAATCCGAAACTCATATTCTGAATTCAAGCGATAATTTAATTCTACGGAGGAAAAAAATGGAGAAACCAACCAAAATCATCGTCGTTGATGATGAAAAGCGAATTTGTCATAACGTCGAAAAGATCCTTTCAAAAAATAACTTTGAGGTCACCCATGCCCTGAGTGCCCGGCATGCTATGGAAAAAATGGCTAAAGAAAGTTTCTCTCTTTTGATTTCCGATATCGTGATGCCTGGGAAAAATGGTCTTGAATTGCTTAAAATGGTAAAAAAAGAATGGCCGCTGACAAAGGCGGTTATGATGACAGCCTATGCTTCCACCGACACAGCCATGAAAGCCATCCGATTGGGGGCGCTGGATTACATTCCCAAACCGTTTACGCCTGATGAGCTTAGGAGCACTGTCGAAGGTGTGTTGTCCGGAAAATTGGTTGAAGCGCCGCTAAAAAATGCTGAAAAAGAGACGATCGATGTGATCGACATTGATGTCCCCTTTGAGACCGATGAGGTTGCCGAATACACCGGCGACGACTATGCCACCCTGCTAGGCCGTTCGGACATGCCGGTCGTTGAAGTCAAAATGCCGCAGTCCCTGGAAAATTATTGTGAGGTGGGTAGTATGGTTTGCGACATCTTTAAAAAATTGGGGACCACATGCAAAGTCGGTGCAAAAACCGCGGAGTGCCCCCGCAAAAAAGCTAAAAAGGACAAAACGGCTAAAAAAGATAAAAGTTTTGATGCCACCAAACTGATCGGTATCGACCAGCCTTTCAATTATGAAGAGGTGGTGTCGATTACCGGCCCTGAATACGTCCATAATCTGTATCAGGAAGGGGTTACCTTCCTTGCCTATGAGGAACTCAAGCAAAATTTGGCCCAAATGAAGGCCGAAGAACCGGTTACCATCGACGTTGATATGCCGTTTGACAGGGATGAAGTCGCCAAATATACCGGCGACGATTATACCCAAAGACTCACGCGCTCGGATACACCGGTTGTAGAAGTCACGGTCCCTGAATCCCTGGAAAATTACTGTGAAGTGGGCAGCATGGTCTGCGACATTTTCCAAAAATTGGGTGCCACATGCAAGGCCGGCACCAAAACCGCGAAATGCCCTCGCAAAAGGGCCGGAAAAGGCCAGGCCCGAAAAGCAAAAGGGTTTGATGCCAAAAAGTTTATCGGCATTGACCAGCCTTTCGATTATGAGGAAGTTATCGCCGTAACCGGTCCTGAATATGTCCTGAAACTGCACCACGAGGATAGTGTCGTCACTCCCTATGAAGAACTCAAAAAAGAGTTCGCCCGTAAAATGGAAAAACCGGTGATGCGTATGACGCCTCATCAGGAAGAGGTCCGGCAGCCTGCTTTCAAAAACATTTTGGTGATCGACGATGAAGTTGCGGTCAATAACAATATTCGAAAAATTCTTGCAAAAAAGGGCTATCACGTGGATCAGGCCGTCACCAAAGATGAAGCCCTCGACAAAATCCAGTCAAGATCTTACAAGCTCGTGCTCCTCGATCTCAAGATTCCCGGGGTGCGAGGACTCGAACTCTTGAAAGCGGTTCGTGACAATGCCCCTGAAACAAAGGTTATTATCATCACCGGCTATGCAAGCATCGAGACGGCTGTTGAAAGTGCCCGGATGGGGGCCATCGACTACCTTCCCAAACCGTTTACACCCAATGAAATTCGAACTGTCACGGAAAATGCACTCAGGATAGCGGCCTAACCAGGACAAGCTTAGCCGGTCAGCCGGTCGTAGCGGAGCGGAAATCCCGCTTTATCGGGGAATTGAAGATTGAAGATTTGTGGTATCGCTCGCACAGTGCTTCCAGCCCGGAGGCTTCTATCCCGTATGCTTACAGGCCGGAGGCGCAAGCGCCGGGTGTTGCTCAGTTCTTTTAATAAAATTGACAGAATTCATTATTCGATGTTGGACGTTCGACGTTTCTTTTCGATTGTACCGGCCGCTTTTTTTGGGCCGGCGGTTGGGTTGGCACCCGACAGCTTCAGTTTCTGACAACATGTTGCAAAAAACTGAGGGTATCGGGTCAATGTTATTAACTCAACTTCTCGTGGGAGTGGCTTTTGCTCAAAGAGCCAAGGCGCTCATCTGACTTCCGACCTCTGTCCTCTGGCCCTCTTCCTCCGTCATCCATCATCCTTCATCCTTCATCCGTCCTCTGACCCCTGCCCCCCGACTTCCGAACTCGGACCTCCGGCCGCTGTCTTCTGTGTTCTGAAACCGCAGCCCGGCAAGAACCACTTTTCCGAGCGCAGTCTCAGAAAAATCTATTGACAACCTCAGCCCCAGAAGGTATGTTTCAGCCTTTTTGTTAAAAGATCCGGTGAATTTGATTGCCGGTAATAATTCAGGCTAATTTTTTGCAGGAGATTCAACAATGGCAAAAATCGTAAAAGGTTCGGTACTGGTAGTCGGCGGCGGGATTGCCGGTATGCAGTCCGCAGTGGACCTGGCCAATTCCGGGTATTATGTTTACCTGCTGGAAAAATCGCCTTCCATCGGCGGTGTAATGTCCCAGTTGGACAAGACGTTTCCTACCAATGACTGTGCCATGTGAATTATCTCACCGAAACTGGTCGAGGTCGGCCGGCACCTAAACATCGAACTGATCACCTACGCGGACCTTGAAAGTGTAGAGGGGTCCCCCGGAAATTTCAAAGTCAAAGTCAGAAAGCGCGCCCGCAGTATCATCGAGGATCGCTGCACCGGATGCGGCGCCTGTGTTGAAAATTGTCCCGTGGTCCTGCAAAATGCCTCTGTGGGGTGAAGACCACGCTTGTTTTCTGATAACTACGGCCTGTTAGGTTTTTATATGCCGATTGTTTGCCTAAATATGCCAAACAGTTTCGATTGGATATTGCAATCAATAGTTTTTTGAGTGTTCAATGCTCAGGGGTCCAGCACAGGGAGAATCATCCCTCCTGAACACTGAACACTCGCATTACCCGAGGCGTCGAAGCTATGATCAACATTGATTCAAAGTTGAGGCAAATTTCAAATATATTTAGATAGGCACTATAACATCTTTGCTGTCTCTATTGTCAAAAGGAGATTTTTGAATGAATAAGGCAGGTGTGCAGACCGTCGATCAAAGCGAACCGATCGACTACATGGAATTGGATTCGATTATCGAAGAAGAATTCAACAGTGACAAAGAAAATCTGATTATGATACTTCAGGCCATTCAAAAGCGCTATAACTATCTGCCCCAACCGGCGCTTGCATATCTTGCGGCCAAAATCGGGGTTCCCTACAGCAAGATTTATGGTGTAGCCACCTTTTACAGTACGTTCAGCCTCGAACCCAGGGGCCGTAACATTGTTTCAGTCTGTCTGGGTACTGCCTGTCATGTCAGGGGAGCGGAAAGGGTGCGCGAAAAAATCGAGGATTCGCTTGGCATCGGCAACGGCCAAACAACTGATGATAAGCGCTTTACCCTGGCATCCGTACGCTGTATCGGCTGCTGCAGTCTGGGACCGGTGGTCAAAATTAACGATGACATGCACGGACGCTTAACCTCCGGTGACGTCGAGAAGATTTTAGATCAATATGAATAATACAACCCTGCGAGGCAACAAACCATGAAAATCCAGTCTGCCGAAGACTTAGAGAAAATAAGCCGACAATATCAAAAAAGACTGTACTGGCCGGACGTCGTTAAGATCAATATCGGCATGGCATCTTGCGGTATCGCAGCCGGGGCACTGGAATCTTTTGAAAAAGCTCAGAAAATCTATCCCGCCGGTTCCGAAATTCAAGTTTGCCAAACCGGCTGTATCGGTTTTTGCGAGGAAGAGCCGTTGGTTGAGATCCTTGGATACGGCAAACCCCGGGTGATGTACAAACATATCACCGCCGATAAAATCGCCGACACAATCCGGGGCTATCTGGACGGGGATTTCAAGAAAAAGTGGATCCTCGGTCAGATGCGGGATCCACGCTGCATTTTGGAGGAAAAAATCGACAACCCCCTGGCAGAGGTTAAACCCTTGGAGGGCATTCCATTTCTGGAAGATATTCCCTTTTACAGCAAACAGGTGAAGATTGCCCTGCGCAATTGCGGTTATATCGATCCTGACAGCATTGAAGAATACATCGCCAAGCGAGGATATCAGGCATTTATTCAGACATTACATGAAATTGATCCCGGCGACATTATCGGCATCATAAAAGACTCAGGCTTGCGGGGGCTCGGGGGCGGCGGATTTCCTACCGGAATCAAATGGGCGACATGCGCCCGGCAGAAGGGGGAGCGATACATTATCTGCAATGCAGATGAGGGTGACCCGGGCGCCTATATGGATAGAAGCATATTGGAAGGCGATCCCCACAGCGTCATTGAAGGTATGCTGATCGCGGCAAGGGCCATTGGGTCCAGCCAGGGCTCCATTTATGTCCGCAATGAGTATCCTCTGGCCGTCAAAAGGCTGGTCAGCGCTCTGAAGGATGCCGAAGCATACGGATTGCTGGGTGACGACATTGCCGGAACGGATTTTACTTTTCACATCAAAATATCCACCGGGGCCGGTGCTTTTGTCTGTGGCGAGTCCACCGCATTGATGGCCTCTTTGGAAGGCAATGTCGGCAGACCGCGGGCAAAATATGTCCACACGGTGGAAAAAGGCTTTCGAGACAACCCCTCCAACCTCAACAATGTGGAAACCTATGCCAATGTTCCGGCCATCATCTTAAAAGGTGCCCGATGGTTTGCCGGCTTGGGCACCGACCACAGTAAAGGCACCAAAGCCTTCAGCCTGGTGGGCAAAATTAAAAATACCGGTCTGGTGGAGGTTCCCATGGGGATTTCCCTCAGAGATATCGTGTTTGATATCGGCGGCGGGGTCCCCAAAAAGAAGGCCTTCAAAGCCGTTCAAACCGGCGGGCCCTCGGGCGGCTGTATTCCGGAAAGATTTTTGGATTTGCCGGTAGATTATCAAAAATTGACCGAAGTAGGTTCCATTATGGGTTCCGGCGGAATGATCGTAATGGACCAGGACACCTGTATGGTGGATGTGGCCCGATATTTTTTAGATTTCCTCAAAGAAGAATCCTGCGGTCAATGCAACCCTTGCCGCGAAGGGATTAAACAGATGCTTGCGGTGTTGAACAACATCTGTGAGGGCCGCGGCAAGGAGGGCGACATTGAACTTCTGGAGGAGTTGGGCAGCATGGTGCAAAAATTTTCGCTGTGCGGGCTGGGCACCTCCGCGCCTAATCCGGTGTTAACCACCGTCCTTTATTTTCGCCGGGAGTACGAGGCCCATATCCGGGATAAAAAATGTTCGGCCGGTGTGTGTAAACCCTTATTTCACTATGAAATTGATTCTGAAGCCTGTACCGGTTGTCAGGTCTGTGCACGCAAATGCCCCCAGGACGCCATCAGCGGTAAAAAGAAGAAACCCCATGAACTGCACCAGGATCAATGTATTAAATGCGGCATTTGCTACGATGCATGCAAATTCGATGCGATTGTTGTAGTGTAAAGGAAAAACAGAGATGATTACTTTCAAACTCAATGGCAAAACAGTCCAGGGCGAAGAGGGACAATATATCCTTCAAGTGGCGGAAAAATTTGGTGTCGACATACCGACCCTTTGCCACCATAAGGCACTGGAACCGGCCGGTATGTGCCGCCTGTGTACGGTGGAGCTCTTTGACGGCCGCCGCACCCGTTACGTCACCGCCTGCAATTACCCGATCTGGCAAGGCATGGAGATCAACACTGACTCCGAAGGGGTCCATCAGGGCCGCAAGTTAATCGTCGAATTGCTGCTGTCCCGCTGTCCGGATGTTCCTCTTTTGCAGGAAATGGCCGAACAGTATGGCATCCAGGAATCCCGTTTTAAAAAGGAAAACGATACCTGCATCCTTTGTGGGCTGTGCGTTCGCACCTGTGAAAAAATAGGAACCAGCGCCATTAGCTTAACCGGGCGTGGGGTCGACATGAAAGTGGACACGCCGTTTCACCTCCAGACCGAGGCCTGCATCGCCTGTGGTGCCTGCGCATCGGTCTGTCCCACCGGCCACATCACCCTGGATAAAATCAAACAGCATCACACGCTGCTCGAAGCAGAACCGATTCCTTCCGAATATGAGATGGGATTGACCGGACGTAAGCCTGTCTATGTGCCCTATGCCCAGGCGGTCCCCAACACACCGGCCATCGATCGCAGCAAGTGCATTCATTTCAAAACCGGCGGCTGTAAAATCTGTGTGGATTTCTGCGGTGTGGATGCCATTGATCATTCCATGCAGGATGAAGTCATCGAACTAAACGTAGGATCGATCATTCTGGCGCCCGGTTTTGAGCCGTTCGATCCTTCAAAATTTGATTCCTACAACTACACCAAGCACCCCAATGTCATCACCTCCATGGAAATGGAGCGGATCTTGTCTGCCTCGGGTCCCACCGGCGGCCATCTTGTGCGGCCTTCCGACCACAATGAACCCAAAAAGGTTGCCTGGTTTCAATGCGTCGGATCCAGAGATTTGAACCGTTGCGACAATTCTTACTGCTCCTCGGTCTGCTGCATGTATGCGATCAAAGAAGCAGTCATTGCCAAAGAGCATGCCGGTGATGACCTTGATTGCGCCATATTCTTCATGGATATGCGCACCCATGGCAAAGAATTTGAACGGTTTTACGACAATGCCCGGGAAAAACAAGGCGTTCGTTTCCTGCGCAGCCGGGTCCATTCCATTGATCCGCTGCGAAACAGCGACGATCTTTCTGTTCGTTACGTGGATGAATACGGCGAATTAAAGTTGGAAACCTTTGATATGATCGTGCTGTCGGTAGGATTACAGACATCACCCGAAACAGTCAAACTGGCCGAGCGTCTGGGTCTTGAACTAACGGCAGGAAATTTCTGCAAAACCGACACCTTTGATCCGGTGGCCACCTCTAAAAAAGGTATTTATGTTTGTGGTGCCTTTCAAGGACCCAAGGACATACCCCAGGCAGTGATAGATGCCAGTGCGGCAGCGGCGGCGGCCGGCGAAATGCTGAGTTCCGCCCGCAACAGCGAAACCAAAATCCCGGAAACCATACCGGAAACCAATGTCACCAATGAACGTCCGCGGGTTGGCGTATTTGTCTGCCGCTGCGGTATTAATATCGCCGGTGTCGTCGATGTACCATCGGTGGCCGAATATGCCAAGACACTGCCCTATGTGGTGTTTACCAGTGACAACCTGTATTCCTGTTCCCAGGACACCCAGGAAACCATGTCCCAGATCATCAAACAGAAGAATTTGAACCGGGTCGTGGTCGCTGCCTGTACACCTAAAACCCATGAACCCTTGTTTCAGGAAACATTGATAAATGCGGGGTTAAACAAATATCTTTTTGAAATGGCCAATATTCGCAACCAGGACTCCTGGGTACACAAAAACAACCCCGAATTCGCCACCAAAAAGGCCAAGGACCTGGTGCGCATGGCCGTATCTAAAGTAACCCTGATGGAGCCGCTCAGCGAAGCCGAACTTGAAGTCAACCAGACGGCCATGGTGATCGGCGGCGGCATTTCCGGTATGGCAGCGGCCAAAAGCCTGGCGAATCAGGGCTATGAAACCCACATCATAGAACGTAGCGCTGAGCTTGGCGGCCAGGCTTTAAATCTTTATAAAACCGTAACCGGCGAGGAGATTCAAAAAAAACTATCCGGTCTGATAAAGGAAGTTCAAAAAAATAAACACATCCATGCCCATCTGAACACGACTCTTTCCAAGGTTGAGGGATTTGTCGGAAATTTCGAAGCCACTTTGTCTTCCAACGGCAGTGAGGAAGAACTGGTATGCGGTGTTGCCGTGATGGCCACCGGCGCATCGCCCTTAAAACCTGCCGAATATCATTATGGGGATGACCCGCGCATCTTATCCAGCCTGGAACTTGACAGAAAATTTATCGACGGGGATCCCGGCTTGAAAAAGCTCAACACGGCGGTTTTCATCCAGTGTGTCGGCTCTAGGGAACCTCAACGGCCCTATTGTTCAAGGGTTTGCTGCACACACTCAATTGACAACGCCCTGCAGTTAAAAAAACTGAATCCCGACATGATCGTTATTATTCTCTACCGGGACATTAGAACGTACGGTGAACGGGAATACCTTTACAAAGAAGCTCGCCAGGCCGGGGTTATTTTCATGCGGTTCAGCCTCGACCAAAAACCGGAAGTGATTTTAGAAGGCGGTAAACTTCTGGTAAAGGCCAATGACCCCATTCTAGGTCGACTCGTACAAATAGAAACCGATTTGCTCAGCCTGGCCACGGCGATTGTTCCCAACAGAGACGAACAACTGGCAAATTTTTTCAAAGTGCCGTTAAACGACGATGGTTTTTTTGTGGAGCGCCATGCCAAACTCGGACCCTCCGAATTTGCAACTGACGGCGTTTTTCTTTGCGGTTTAGCCCATTATCCGAAACCCATTGATGAATCCATCGCCCAGGGACGGGCGGCTGCCTCACGCGCCATGACCCTGCTGGCACGGAAAACCATTCATACCAGTGGCACCGTGGCCGAGACCGCGCCGCCCATGTGCAGTCAATGCGGGGTTTGCGTGTCGGTCTGCCCCTATTCGGCGCCGTTTTTCGCAGAAGACGGCCCCTGGACCGGAAGGGCTCAGATTAATCCGGTTCTGTGCAAAGGATGCGGTCTCTGTGTGGCATCCTGTCGCTCCGGTGCCATCCATTTGAAAGGCTTCGACAACGACCAGATTTTTTCACAAATCTTTTCTTTGCGTGAGGCTGTTTAACGGGTTGCGGGTATCGCGTTGCGAGGTGCGGGGTACGTGTTACGGGCTACTGGCTACGAGGTTCGCGTTAAAGGAAGCTAGTTGCAGGTTGGAAACTAAGTAGGAGATTGGGTGAAAAATCTGGAAATTTATCAACTTTCATATGAATTAGCAGTTAAAGTGCATAAAAGACACCCATGAGTTGTTTAACAAAGAAATTGACTTCTTTCTCGTAGGGTATGATGAGTTAGGCAGAAAACTCAATAAATATATTCAATACGTCGAAAAAGAATGGAGATAGGCAGGATAGCAAGTTTACTCGTAATGCGCTTGGCGAATCACGAAACTCAATATGCGAATCTCGCAACGCGCAACACAAAATGCGTAATTTAAGGAGAAATACAACAATGTCTGAGTGGGAACCAAAAATTGCGGCTTTTTTGTGCAATTGGTGCAGCTATGGCGCCGCCGATCTCGCCGGCGTCAGCAGGATGGAATATCCTGCCAACATCCGGATCATTCGTATCCCCTGCACGGGGCGGATGGATCCCAAATTTTTCCTGGCGGCACTGCGTGAAGGCGCAGATGGTGTTTGGGTCTCCGGGTGACATCCGGGTGAATGCCATTACCTGGAAGGTAATTACTATGCCCGTCGCAAATTCGCCTTGTTCCAAAATCTGATGGAACTTATAGGAATCGAACCCGGCCGCATTCAGTTCTCCTGGGTCTCGTCGGCTGAATCCACTAAATTCGTAACCGTTGTCAACGAAGTCACCGACGCCGTTAAGGCCCTCGGACCCAATCAAACTTTCTTAAAAACAAAGGCTAAGGTTGCTTAAGATGACAAGTTATATCGAAAGAATAAAGGAAGTTTCCGAAAGGCTCCTCAAAGAGCGCACCGTGGATGTCGTGATCGGTTTCCGCAAGGGTACCGTGCCCATGATGAATGAACCTTATTTTGCCAGAACTGAGCAGGACATCCAAAATCTGATCTGGGACAGCAACTGCGGAATCAATCTGGCTAACTACCTGACCGATCGCAAGGAAAAAATTGGGATTATCGCCAAAGGATGCGATTCCAGAAACATCGTCACCCACATCATCGAAAATAAGATAAAGCGGGAGCAACTCGTCATCATCGGGGTCCCCTGCAAAGGGATGATTGATAAGCGTAAAATTAATTCCATGTTTGACGGTGAAATCAGGGAAGTTATCGAAGACGAAAACAACATTACGGTAAAGGGCAACGGTTTCGATAAGGTTTTAAATAAAAAAGACGTTCTCCAGCAAAACTGCACACTTTGCGTGCATCGCAACCCGGTGGAATACGATGAATTGATAGCCGACCTGGTTGAAGAACAGCAAGACCTCGACCGCTACGCGGATGTTCGCGAAATCGAAACCATGTCACCCGCAGAAAAATGGAATTTTTTTGAGAACCTTCTTTCGCCCTGCATCCGCTGTTATGCCTGCCGCAATGCCTGTCCGCTTTGTTACTGTCCCACCTGCTTTGTGGATGAATCACAACCCCAGTGGGTAGGCAAAAGCCAGGATCCTATTGATGTCAAAACATTTCATTTTTTGCGGGCCTATCATTGTGCCGGCCGGTGCACGGACTGCGGTTCCTGCGAACGGGCCTGTCCGGTGGGCATCAACATGCGGCTGTTGACCCGAAAGCTGGAAAAAGACTGTTCCGATCTGTTCGAATGGGAAGCGGGCATGTCGCTGGATGTACGTCCGCCGCTGGATAATTATAAACCTGGAGATCCGGATGATTTTATAAAGTAATAGCTTGGACACCGATGAACACAGATAACCAGGATTTTAAAGAAAAAAAATAACATCCGTGTTTATCCGTGAAAATCCGTGTCCCATTGAAAAAATAGAAAAAGCGTTAATAAAGGCAAATGCTATGCAGGTCATACAGATTGATAAAGAGAAATGGGTAGACGGACTAAAAAAAGCAGTAGATTCCTATCGCCTTTTCGGTCCGCTAAAAGAAGAAGCATTTCATAATTTTAAAGAACTCGCGGGGGGTGAATTTCCGGATCTGAACTATGTAAATTCCCGTCTGTCACCCAAGTCGATAATTTATCCTCAGTCGGAAGCAATGTTCGAATACACCCTGGATGAATCCGCAGAAGATCATCATATCATGAAAGAAGTCGATAAAGACTATTCTCCGCGGGCCATCATCGGAATTCGGCCCTGTGATTCCAAAGCGTTAGTCCTGGTCAATCATAATTTCGACACCCCTGACTATAAGGACCCCTACTGGATCAAAGCCTGTGAAGCCACCACCCTGGTAGGTTTGGCATGTGACGCTCCGTGCAGCAGTTGCTTTTGCACCACCGCCGGCTGTGGGCCGTATCATGAAGAGGGGTTAGATATTCTGCTGGTGGATGCCGAGGATCATTATCTGGCAAAAGTACTGACGGAAAAAGGCAACAAATTTATCAATACGGCCGGCTGGGATACGGCTGTTGATACCGATACCGCCGAAAGGCAGATTAACACCGGCAAGCAGGCGGCTGAAGCAAAAATTACCGGTTTTGTGAACACCGACAGATTAAAAGAAATAGATACAAACGATCTTTACAAAGCTCCTTTCTGGGAAGATGTTTCTTTTTCCTGCATAAACTGCGGCACCTGTACTTTTGTGTGCCCCACCTGTTGGTGTTTTGACATTCAGGATGAAAACCGTGGTCGGGCAGGCATACGGATGCGCAACTGGGACAGCTGCATGTACCCGCTGTTTACCATGCACGGGACCGGGCATAACCCCCGGGGGACTAAAATGCACCGGGTACGCCAGCGTTTTATGCACAAATTAAAATATTATGTGGACAAATATGAAGTCGGAATTCAATGCGTTGGATGCGGGCGTTGCGTACGTTCGTGTCCGGTGAATATTGATATCCGCCGTGTCTGTAATTTGATGAACAGCTACGGATCTGCTAAAGACACGTGCGCGGCATAGAGGAACGAATATTTAAAAGGGGGCTTACAGTGCAAAATCCATACTTGCCTTATCCGGTTCGCATCGATGATATCACCATCGAAACCGAAGATAAAAATTTAAAAACATTCAGGTTCGTTTTCCTGAACTCAGAAGATGAAGAAAAATTTGACTATAAAGCCGGTCAGTTCGCTGAACTTTCCGTAACCGGAAAAGGAGAAATCCCTATTGGAATCGCATCGTCTCCCAGCGAAAAGGGATTTGTCATGTTTACCGTCAACAAAGTGGGACTGGTATCTTCCTGGTTGCACACCATGAAAGTCGGCGATATTATGGGACTTCGCGGCCCCATGGGCAACTGGTATCCATGGGAAAGGCTGGAGGGCAAAAACATAGTAATCATCGGCGGTGGATTCGCTTTTACCACCCTGCGGTCTTCCATCATTTATATGATAGATCCAGCCAACCGATCAAGATTCAAAGACATCCATGTCATTTACGGTGCCAGAACGCCCGGTATGCTCCTGTACTGGGATGAGCTGGCACAATGGGAAAAACGCGATGATATCAACATGCACATCACGGTGGATGGTACCGATGATCCGAACTGGAAGTACAATACCGGCTTTGTACCAACAATCACCGAACAAAAAGCACCTCCCGCAGATGACGATACCTATGCAATCATATGTGGCCCGCCGATCATGATTAAATTTACCCAACCGGTTCTGGACAAACTGGGCTATTCCCATGATAAAATTATCATGTCCCTTGAAAATCGTATGAAATGCGGCATCGGTATGTGCGGGCGATGTAACATCGGGCAGGAATTTGTCTGTAAAGACGGTCCGGTATTCACCCTTGAGCAATTGAATAAAACCCCGAAGGAATATTAGACTTTTTAATATTGACAAAGCCAAATGATTCATATAGAAGATACCTTTTAAGTAGACGTCCAATAGGCTGATGGCCTAAAAAAAAATATAAAATATTAAAGGAGGATGATTAAATGCCAAACGTAGAATTCATGGGTAAAACATTCACGGTCGACGAAGACGGGTTTATTGATTCTTACGAGAACTGGAGTTCAGAGTGGGTTCAGTGGGTCAAGAAGGAAGAGGGTATTGAGGAACTCAATGACGAGCATAATAAAGTAATCGATGTCTTGCGCGATTATTACGAGAAAAACGGAATTGCACCGATGGTGCGGGTCCTTTCTAAAGTCACCGGTTTCAAACTAAAACACATCTACGAGCTTTTCCCGTCAGGACCCGGCAAGGGAGCCTGCAAAATGGCCGGTCTCCCCAAACCGACAGGATGCGTCTAATCAAGTGACCGTGAAAGATAATTTTGTTAAAAAAGGCTCTGCGAAAAGCGCAGAGCCTTTTTTTCTGTGACCGTTCCGGTGAACGCTGAACCTTTTTAACCTACCTGGAGGTGCCATGATTCTATCGGTAAAAACCCGGGAAACAACTGAACTGATTGATATCACGACTCAAGTAAATCAGCTCATCCAAAAGTCAGGCATCGATCAAGGGCTTTGCATGATATACGTACCGCACACCACGGCTGCGGTAACTATCAATGAAAGTGCGGATCCCAGCGTCAAATCGGATATGTTGATGATTTTAAATCAGATTATTCCCTGGAAAGCAGATTATCGCCATCTTGAGGGCAACTCCCGGGCACATATCAAATCAACCCTGGTGGGTTCATCTCAGTTGGTCGCCATCGAAAATCACCGTCTGGTGTTAGGTACCTGGCAGGGGATTTTTTTCTGTGAATTTGACGGCCCGCGAACTCGCAAGGTGGATATACGCATAATGGAGGAACGCTTTGCAAAATAACTTATAGCCCTTATTGACAATCTCGTAAAAAGTCAAAATTCTCGATTTTTGACTTCATAACTTATTGAAATTATGAAGTACGAAATTTTAGTTTTGAGCTTTTTGTGCCTTTTCGCGGCCACATCCTTAATTGGAACTGGTAAATTATAAAATGTTGGAATTAAACGAAATTGATAAAACCATCCTGAACCGCATCCAATCGGATTTCCCGATTACCTCACGCCCCTATCTTGCGGTGGCCAATGAATTGGATCTGACGGAAAAAGAAGTGTTGGAACGGGTTTCACGATTAAAAAAAATCGGTATTATACGACGAATTGGGGGTAATTTTGTTCCCGGAAAGCTCGGATTTGTAAGTACATTGTGTGCCGCCAGAGTGCCCGCGGATAGAATTGACCAATTCGCCGACATCGTTAATCGCTATCCGGGGGTCACCCATAATTACCAGCGCGATAACCAATACAACGTCTGGTTCACATTTATTGCCCCTTCGATGGACGAGATAGATGAAAACCTGAAACAGATTGTTGAAGAAACCGGCATATCCGATATTCTCAATCTGCCGGCAACAAGGGTGTTCAAGATTAAAGCGCAGTTCGACGTGTGACGGGGTGCGGGCAAAGATGGCCTCGAGTAAGACATAGCTAAATGGAAGGTGCAGGAGGATCAGAAGGAGCTGCGGGTTGCATGTTGTATGTTGTTTGTTGTGTGTTGCGGGAATAAACTATCCATGCAATCAGATTTCCGGCATCCGACATCTGACCTCTGTTTTCTGTCATATGTATTCTGTCATCTGATATTATGAACGACATCCGCATTGCAGCCGTCATTTTCAATTCGCCAATCAACCAGGTAAGGCATAACCTGGACAGGATGGTGCCCTGGATCAAGAAAGCTAAAAAAGAGGGGGCGGATCTCATCTGTTTTCCGGAATTAAACGTTACCGGATACAGCACCGATTCTGTCATCAGGGATTCCGCCGAACCGATTCCCGGGCTCATCAGCCGACAACTTGAGCATATGGCCCAGGCGGATAAAATTGTTATTCTGGCAGGAATGGCTGAAAAGGATGACAATGAATGTATTTTTGCGAGCCAGTTGGTCGCAACACCGAAGGGCGTTGCAGGGATATACCGCAAGCTGCATATAGCACCGCCCGAGCGTGCTGTCTTTTCGCCCGGAAACAAGGTTCCGGTATTCAATCTATCCGGCGTCAATTTCGGCATCCAGCTTTGCTATGATGGCCATTTTCCCGAGCTTTCCAGCCGCATGGCGCTTGATGGTGCCGATATTATTTTCATGCCCCATGCTTCCCCCCGGGGAACACCCCCGCAAAAATGGACTTCCTGGATGCGCCATCTCACGGCCAGAGCATTTGACAACGGTATTTTCATTGTCGCCTGCAACCAGAACGGCAACAATCAAAAAGGGCTCGATTTTCCGGGGATAGCAATGGTTATCGGCCCATCCTGAGAAGTACTGAAAGACAATATCAGCGGCAAAGAAGCAATGATCGTAGCCGATTTGCAGGCGGATGTTTTGGCTGCCGTCCGGGGTCACCGAATGCGCTATTTTCTACCCAATCGGAGGCCTGAGCTGTACTGAGGCATAGAACATATTGAATGGCTATTTTTTTGACTAATCCGGCCATTGATTGTATGCTCAAAAAAAAGATAAACCCTAAAAATCCGGAATTGGAAAAATGACTGATCGTCCGCGAGATTGGTTGGCACAGGCAGAGAGGGATCTGGAACAGGCCCAGGCTTCGCGGAATGACGGTCGGCATGAATTGATGCGATTCATTATGCCGGTGAAATCCTTGTTTATCCGGGTCAGGACGTCAAGAGATAGACGCTGATGGAAGAACAGACAAAAATTACTTTGTCCCCCCGCAACGCGGTTATCCGGCTGAGCACGATCGCAATTTTACTATTGGTGGCTCATTTAATCACGATTGCGATGCCCTACATCCTTGGGGGATTTGAACACGGACTCGTACGCCTGCTTTTTAGTCTTTTTTTTCTCGATGGCGAAGGAAATGTACCGGCTATTTTTTCGACAGGGCTGTTTCTGATAAACGCTGTACTTTTTCTGATTGTGTGGAAAGCAGCCTGCCTTGCCGGTGACCCCCCAAAGATCTGGCTGTTTCTTTCAGGCGTATTCGTCTTTCTGGCTCTTGATGAGTCTATTTCTATCCACGAGAGGCTAATCGATCCCCTTAGACAGGCATTGGGCACCAGCGGGATCTTTTATTATGCCTGGATTATTCCATATGGCATCGGGGTCGTGCTGTTAGCGATATTCACGATTCCCGTCTTTTGGCGAATGCAAAAAAGAATCAGATTTTGGTTTGGATTGTCGGCCGTTACCTATCTTTCCGCCACAATTGGGCTGGAAATGGTCAGTGGCAGGTACCTGGTAATGATGAATGAGAAAAAAGATATCGTGTGGATATTGATGATAACCTTGGAAGAATCCCTGGAAATGGCGGGTTTGATAATTCTCGTATATGCTCTGTTATTGTTACTCCGAAATAAGTACAATGGCTTTTTGATTTTTATGCCCGGCAGCGCCGATGCGTCGCCACACGCTTCCGACCGGCGTTCAGGGTTAAGGAAAGGGAAGGCATTTAAGACCTGAAGTCCTCGTTAAAAATGCTCATTTTGCCAAATAATTGCAATGTTCGATGTTCATCAGTTTCTTTCTCGAACAGACCGGCCGTTTTGTTTGGCCGGCGGCGGCGCTGAACCCAGAACCCCTAAACCTTGAACCTCTGAACCTTGAACCTCTGAACCTTGAACCTCTGAACCCCTAAACCTTGAACCCCTAAACCCGTGAACGCCTACGAACATGTCAAAAATAAAAATTCTACCCGAAATCCTCTCCAACAAAATCGCTGCCGGCGAGGTGGTGGAACGCCCGGCTTCGGTGGTCAAGGAGTTGGTGGAAAATGCCCTGGATGCGGGCAGCAGCCGGATTATGATCGATATTGAAAAAGGCGGACGATCTTTGATCCGGGTATCCGACAACGGCAGCGGTATGGGCCGGGATGATGCGTTGCTGGCTCTAGAGCGATACGCCACCAGCAAAATTTATAAGGACCAGGATCTTTTTCGTATTCATACCCTTGGCTTCAGGGGCGAAGCGCTGCCAAGCATCGCGGCGGTTTCGCGGTTTACCCTGATCAGCCGGGAACAATCCGCAGATACCGGCACCGAGATACGCGTTGAAGGGGGGAAAATTAAAAATGTTACCGAAGTCGGTGCCCCCAAAGGCACCCTGGTAACAATCCGACAGATTTTCTTCAATACCCCGGCCAGACGTAAATTTTTAAAGACCATCGGCACGGAAATGGGCCACATTGCCGACAAAGTCGCCAGCATTGCCCTGGGACACCCCGGGGTTCAGTTTCGCCTCAGTCACAATGAAAAAATCGTGAAAAACTGGCCGTCAACTTCCGTGCCGTTTGACCGGGTGGTTGATGTGCTCGGAGGCGATCTGAAAAATACCCTCCATTCCATTAAATTCAAAAACGACGCGGTTTCAATTTACGGCTGGATATCATCGCCCCGGACCACCCGCCGCACTTCCCGGGGGTTGTTCATTTATGTCAACGGCCGATTCGTGCGTGACAGGATCATCCAGCATGCCCTGTTTGAAGGCTATTCCCAAAGGCTGGTCAAGGGCCAGTTTCCGATAGCCGCCCTTTTTATCAAGGTGCCGTTTGACGAGGTGGATGTCAACGTTCATCCCACCAAAAACGAAGTTCGCTTTGCCCGCCAAAAAGACGTTCATAAAGCCGTGAAGCGAGCGGTGGCCCGGACGCTGATTGAGGTGGATCGGCCGGATTGGGGGCCGGCTGAGTATACAGCAGGCAGGCAAACGGGGGTGTCGGGAGGTGTCTCAGAGGCTGCTGGAAAGGAATTCGGCCTACGCCCCGGAGGGAAGGCGGAACAAACAGCCGATGATCCCTATCGAGCATCAGGCATCGAGCATCCAGTATCTTCGCCCCCCACCCCACAACTCACAACCCACAACCTACAACCTGCTACCCGCAACCCCCAGACGACTATCTGGCAAAAGAAACGATTCGGCGATATGCGCATCATCGGCCAACTTCACAATACCTATATCGTTTGTGAAGCAGACGCAGGGCTGATCCTAATCGACCAACATGCCGCCCATGAACGCATCCTGTTTGAACGATTCAGTGACCGGGCAAGCGACGCTCAAAAACCGGCCCAAAGACTTCTGGTGCCCGAGACCATCGAGATAGGGTACCGGGAAGCCGGGGCCCTCGAAAAATTGATACCGGATTTAGCAGAACTTGGACTGGATATCGAGCCTTTCGGCGGCAATACCTTTGTGGTTAAATCCGTACCACCGTTGCTGGCCGGGAGCGAGATCAAACCGCTGATAGTTGAAATTGTCGAAAAAATCGTACAGATCGGTTCTTCAGCCGGTCTGGCGAAAATGCTGGCTGAATGCCGCATGCTTATGGCCTGTCACGGTGCCATCCGGGCCAATCAGGCACTTTCCGATCAACAGATCAAAGGCCTGCTGGCCCAACTCGATGAATGCGACAACCCCTCCCACTGTCCCCACGGGCGGCCCACCTGGATCCGCTGGGACGTCAGGACCCTTGAAAAATCGTTTAAGCGGATTGTTTAACAAATTCCGTTGAAATTTTGAAGCTTGGTTCCGGCATCGGCCACGCATTGTTCATAGGTTGGGTTGAGCATCCCGATATCTTTTGCTGGGTTTCTCCGCCGGCGGACCAACCCCTTTGCCGCCATGAGCGAATCAAAATGACATCATAGCGAAAAATTTTAGGGGTGCCACAGCCGCCATGGCTTCGAAATCCTTGTCATTGTGTAATAGGAGCAGTTCATTTTCAATTGAAATCTGGGCAATTAAACAATCCACCGTGCTTCTGATGGTTATGCCTTTTTTTCGACATCTGAAATATATCCCGGCGGCTTTCGCATAGGTTTCGATGGGGTCTTGGGGATGAAAAAAGCGCTGAGAACTTAGATACTTCTTCAGACCGGCATACTCCTTCTCAGATTTAGCACCTTGCAGAATTTCCTGGTAGATCAATGAGGTAATCCCAAAGGGGATATCCTGTTCCAAAATAGATTTGAATCTTACCCCGGCTGGATTTTTAATCCCTTTGAAAAAATCGATGAGAACCGATGTATCGATCAGTATCATTGCCTTTCTCTGAGCTTTTTATGGTCGTAACCCTCGGCAAACTCGATTTTTCCCTCAAGATCCAGCAGGTTTAAACGCCGCCTTTTTTCGACGAATTCCTTCAGTACCAAGTGAATGAGTTCCCTTTTGGTATTTGCCCTGCTGTATTTGAATGCCTCTTGGACCAGGTTGTCATCCAGTATGATATTAGTTCTCATTGCACACCGCCTTATACACACATAAATACACCTCTAACGGTTGAATGTCAACCCAAAAATATTTCGCGATTTGAAAACCACTTGCATAACCCGGAAGTGAATGCAATATTGGATAGTTGCATAAACACGGATAATCCGGACTTGTTGCCACCGTGCATGATCTATGAAGTTTTGCCGGATGAGAACACAGCAAAATCTAATTATTCAGTAATTTTTGAGCTTTTAAAATATTATCACGGGCTTGCCGGTTGTCCGCATCAATTTCGAGCACTTTTTCCCATTCTGCTATGGCCGCTGCCAGCTTTCCCTCAATGGCATAAATCACACCCAGAATTTTAGAAGAAATCTCAGACGAATAATGTACCTGCTTGATACGAATATTTTGAGTGAATTGGTTAAAAAGCGTCCCAACCCACAAGTGCTGTCCCAATTGTGTTATAGATCTG
>JAJRVC010000208.1 GCA_024277475.1 Deltaproteobacteria bacterium | reverse complement strand
GGGACCGGGTGCATGAAAACACCATCCGTAACCTGCTCGCGGGCCTGCACAATGCGGGGAAATGAACCACCCTGAAACATCTGTAGTTATCCGTACCTTCAACGAGGAAAAATTCCTGCCGGATCTGCTGGCGGCGATCGACCAGCAGATGTATCGCGACTATGAAACCATCGTTGTCGATTCGGGATCGCTGGACCGGACCCGGGAAATTGCGGCCCAAAAAGCCGACAAGCTGCTGCCGATTGAAAGCCGTGATTTTACCTTTGGTCACTCTTTGAACGTCGGGATTCAGCAAACATCCGGCAAATACATTGTCATTGTCTCGGCGCATACACTGCCGTTTAATGAACACTGGCTGGGGAACCTGATTGAACCCCTGCACGATGACAAGACTGCCATGGTCTATGGACGACAGCTGGGGGGCAGATCATCCAAATTCAGCGAAGCCCAGGATATGCGCCGCACTTTCGGCCCGCAGCGGCGCGTGTTACGTCCGCCCAGATTTTTTGCCAACAATGCCAACTCTGCGGTTCGCAGGGACCTGTGGCGACAACATCCATTTGATGAAGGATTGTTGGGGCTGGAAGATATTGAATGGGCCAAATACTGGATGGAGCGCAGCTATCAGGTTGTCTACCAACCCCGGGCGGCTCTTTACCACATCCATGAGGAAAACTGGCGGCAGATCCGCAGACGATACTACCGTGAGGCGGTCGCGGCCCACTGGATCGGGATCCAGACAACCCGACATGCTATTGTCAATCCGGTCGTGGAAGCGGTCAGACTCATTTTTGATTGGGGACGCTTCCTGTGTCCGGGCAAAGATAGTGGATCAGGCACACTGCGTTTCCGGGACATGGCCCGGGAGACAATCCGCTTTCGAGTCAACAAGAGCATCGGCACCATAAAGGGTCTGCTCGACGGTGGAATCATGGAAAATCCGAATCTCAGGGAAAAGGTACTATTCGACCGTACCTGTAAGGCGGTGGTCATTCATGGTGCGCACCAGGCTGCAATCGAGCAAATTGAGATCCCGGAGGTCAAACCGGGAGATACACTGATCCGGGTGGCCTACGAAGCGGTTTGCTCCACCGATATCGAAATATACGAGGGCACCCTGGGGTATTACAAAAATGGTACGGCCAAATATCCCATCGTCCCGGGTCATGAATTCAGTGGCCGGGTGGTGGGGGTGGGGCCCAACGTCAGTCACCTGGAAGCCGGTGATCCCGTGGTGGTGGAATGTATTCACAGCTGCGGCAGCTGTGATGCCTGTCAACGGGAAAACTGGATTGCGTGCAGACACAGGACGGAGCTGGGCGTTATTGGCAGAAACGGCGGCTATGCCGAATATGTGGTCGTGCCCGGGCGGTATGTCCACCGGCTGCCGCCGGATTTTGAACTTCTGAAAGCTTGCCTTTGCGAGCCCCTGGCGGTTGCGCTGAAAGGACTTAAACGTCTGCGGCGAACCTGGCGTGACAGAAAAGCGCAAAGACAGGTCGCCGTGGTGGGTGCCGGATCACTCGGGCACCTTTGCGCACGGGTACTCGAGCTCTGGGGCCATCGGGTGACGGTCTTCGATCAAAACAGGAAACGGCTGGGATATTTTGACGGTTCCGATATCAATGCCTCAGACGACCTGTCCGGCCTCGGTGATTTTGAAAATCTGGCGGAGGTGACCGGCAATCCGGATGCCCTGGATGCCATTCTTCATCAGAGCCCGGCCGGAGCCAGAATTCTCCTGTTGGGTCTGCCTTATGCCCATCGGCAATACACGTTTGAAAATATTGTCGCCTATGATAAGATGCTGGTCGGCTCCGTGGGAAGTGCGGCCAAGCATTTCGATCTGGCAATCGAGTTGCTGCCTCAAATAAAAACCGATGTGTTCATGGAAAAAGTACTCCCGTTATCCCGGTTTAAGGAAGCCTGGGAAATTACGAAGAGAGGAAAGCATTTAAAAACCATTTTAAAAATAAGGTGACCGTTCACAGGTTCAAAGTTCAACGTTCAGGGTTAAGGACAAAGAAGGTATGAAAGACCCGAGAATCTCATTAAGAACCTCTGAACCTCTGAACCCAAAACCTTGAACCCCGAACCTGGAACCCATGGACATGTACCTGTTTTTTATCAGAGAATTCAACGATATCGACCATATTACTCCCATTGTCGGGAAAATGCGGCAGGATAATTATCCGGTAGCCGTTTATTGTTTAAATCCGGAGTATAACCTCCAGGGCGATTACCGCCTCCGGTTTCTGAAAAAACAGGGAGTCAAAGTAAATTATATTTTCGATGAGTTCAGCCGGCCGCTGGGGCCGATCCACCGTATCATGCGGTTTATCGGCAGGACCTGCTTTGCCGTCGCCAACAGGCTTGACAGTCATACTTGGACCCTATTTTCAGCCGGGTTGACGACCTTTCAAAGGTGTGCCAATAAGATCGGCAAAAAGTTCTACAAACGCTGCCGAGAGAAATTTTACGACCTTTCCTGGGCACGAAACATTATAGAGCAGTCCGGAGCTCGGATGGTCTGTTTCGACCATGTCAATCCAAAGCGATACGTTGTTAACATCCTTTTAACGGCAGCCGGTGAGAAATCCATACCGGCCGTCGCGCTTCCCCATGGGGTGTTCATATATACCAATAATTTTGTGAGGACCGGTTCAACCGAGGAAAGCCGCTATGAAAAGTTCAATCGCTTTGATTACATCATTACCCAGAACAAATTGCGCGCAGAGGTTTTAGCCCGGGCAGGAGTTGATAAAGAAAGAATTTCCGTACTGGGCAGCGCCCGCTACTGCCGGGAATGGATGGCGCAAAACAAAAAAATTTTGCCACGGACGATGAAACCGGTGACGGACAGTTCCGGCAAATTGAAAGCTGTTTTTATGACCACCCGGTTTGCTTACCGGATCGATGTTGAACGAATGCTAAAGACGTTTGATCTGTTATCTGAACTCAAAGGAATGGAAATTGTCGTCAAACCCCATACCCGCTCAGGTAAAGAAGCCAACGTGTATGAGAGTATTCCGCTGGCCAATGTCTATGAATTCTCCTCGGTAGAGTTGTGTGAATGGGCGGATGTCATGCTGGTGATTGGCTCCAGCATTCTTATCGAAACGCTGGTTCAACGCAAACCGGTTCTCTATCTGAAATACCTGCATGAAAACACCACGGAATATGAAGAACTTGGAGCTTGCTGGACCCTCCATGATGAAGCTGAGTTGAAGGATGCCCTGCTATCGCTGCAAGCTGACAAGGCAAATGTTCCGTATACGGAAGAAAATATAAATAGTTTTCTCTCAGAAATTATCTATGGTGGACGGGATGAAAGAGACGTGCTGGGGGATTATGAAAACTTCATTGTCAGCCATGCAGCGGACAGGGTGTAGTCTGCCGGCTCAAAAGTGGGATGTATTCAAAGATGGACCAAGGAAAAGGCATGCTTAACAAAGTGTTACACGTTGGAATGCATATAGCGGCCTCAACATTCCTCCAGCAATGGTATTTCCCCCAACTTGAAGTCAACAGTTGCATGCAGCCTAAAGTCGCCGGCGAGTATATCAGAAAAAGCCCGGATTTTGATCCCGAACAATTTTATCATATAATCGAGTCAGAAACAGTACCGTGTCCCGGATCTAACATATTGCTCATTTCGCACGAAGCTTTCAGTGGTTCGATATCCGGATCTAAGACCCGGAAAAAGTATCTGATTAGTGAACGTCTGGCCACGGCTTTTCCAAATGCAAAGGTTCTTGTTATTGTCCGACGCCAACGCGACTGGTTGAAGAGCCTTTATGCGTTTCGGGTCTCTCTTTCGAAAAAACACGAGGTGCGGTCTTTTGAGGATTTTCTAATAAAGAGGAAATTTGCAGAAAATGCGTTCGACAAGCTTCAGTATGATAAGCTGGTAGCCCTCTATGTGCAGCATTTCGGTCGTTCAAATATCCTGGTGCTACCTTACGAATCGATCCGGAAAGATTGGACGGGATTTCAACAGGTTGCGTGCTACTTTATCGGGGTTTCCAAAGCAATTATGCTCAAAGGAACCGGGCCGGTTGTTCTCGCTTCACCGAAAAACGTTAAGATTCTCAACCAGATGCGTAGATGGAATTCCGGATTCCAAAAATTGAGGTGGTGTACGAAACTGCTCGGAAAATCAGGGCCGAAAACAGGTGCTGCCTTGGATACAGCGTACTCAACGGTAAAAAAAAAGTGGCTGATTCCGATACTCGAGAAGTATCACGGGAGCAATCCTGAACCGCTTCAAATCCCCACCGATATCGAGGAAAAACTTCAGAAAATAATTCCAGAAAGCAATCGCAGGCTTAACCGGATGGTCGATATTGATCTTGCGATGTACGAATATGATCTTGGTTGAATTCGCACGGACGTAAATGGGGATACGACATTCCTTAACACTGAAAAAGAGACTTAACTGGTCTCACTCACAGTTGGGAGCGCCGAAAATTTGTGGATCCGAGGATAATTTCTGAGATTTAGTCAGAAAATGCCGAAGATCTGAAATTAAAATTATGCTTGATTATAAACAACCTGTATTTGTTGTTGGAATGCCAAGATCAGGAACTACATTGATCCAGGGGATCTTGTGCAATACAGGAATATATTTTCCGATGCCCGAAACCCATTTTTTTGAAAGGGCAACTTACGGCCTGCCGGAAAAAAAATTGAGTAAAAAACACGGCAAACGCATTCAGCGCATATTATTTAAAAAATCCGGCATAAAGATAGATCCGGAATTCCCCGATCATTTAACTGCCGTAAAAGACATATTCGAGCATCTAATCGAACAGTTTAATCCTGACGGCCGCAATACATTTTTGGAAAAAACACCGCGGCATGTATTTTTTTTCTCGCAAATACTCAAATATTACCCCGACGCTAAATTCATCTGCATGATCAGGGAACCCAAAAACGTAGTAAATTCTCAGTTGATAAATAGCCCGAAACAAGACAAATCGGTCGTTAGGCTTTCTTTGCTCTATAATAAGATAGCAGCGGCTATATTGAAAATAAGAGAAAAGAATAATGTGTTTTTGATAAAGTATGAAGATTTGACTTGCGAAACGGAACTGGTTTTAAGAAATTGCTGTAAATTTCTAAATATCCCATACGAATCCAGAATTGTCGAGAATGTTGCTGCTCCGCCCGGGATTGTTTCCGAGCATGAATTCTGGAAAGACAAGAATATTGTTCAGGAAACGATACAAAAAAACGACCGCGATAAATGGCAAAAATTTCTAAGCATCGGCCAGACAAATTTAATAAATTTAATTACAGCAAAGTATGCTGTAAAATTTGGGTATAAATCATCCTATAACTGGCTATCCGTGGGCAGAGGGTTCGTGGAAGATATGATAAAGTTGTTTTCCTGGCGAGAGTTCAAAAAAATTTTTTCTAAAATCCAGGGATAATGCAGTAAGACATATTCTTTATCAGGCACTTTAATGACGCCGATCACATTTCAGAAATTATCTATGGCGGACGCACTGAATGAGATGTGTTGGGGGATTATGAAAATTTCAATATCAGCAGCGTAGTGAACAGGATGTTTCTTTCGCTCACTGTTTGGAATGAATTCAAAGAGGGTGTAAATCACGACCGTTGGAGAAGATGACGTAAAAAGTGAAAAAGTACGGGACATTTAGGCCTCTCTGTGTTAGAGGATAATAAATACCTCTAACCCAAGGAGATTATTATGGAAAAGAATTGTTATAAAGAAATTAT
>JAJRVC010000207.1 GCA_024277475.1 Deltaproteobacteria bacterium | reverse complement strand
GACCGCTGACGGACAAAGTCTTCCGCCTGGGACACATGGGAACCCAGGCGGATAAGAATTTGGTGGCTCAGGCTTTGGAGGTAATTAGAAAGGTATCACCCTAATTGTAACCATTCACAGGTTCAGAGTTCAACGTTCGGGGTTAAGTCCTTCAAGGGTCAAAGAACATATGCATTGGTCAAACAACACAGGGAAATCCATGCGAGAAAAACAGCATCACCTGTAACGGTCCGGCCGGAGAGTCTCAGTTGGCTGCAGCTTCTATTGTATCAGATAATAGACGCCTATTTAAAACCACGACGGTCGCTTAATGAACCTCCCGGCGGCAAGCCGCGGGCTATCTTTAAGGGTGGTGGAATGGTACTCCTGAGGAACGAAAAAATTTTATTGACTTCCAGAAAGACATATATATTATATACTTTGTATATGTTATAGACCCTAATAAAAGTTTGCAAAGAGGTGCTCATGAAATCTGCAACAGTATCAGCAAAATTAGAGCCTTCCGTTGCGAAAAAACTTGATTTGTTGGCGGAAGCGACAGCTATATCAAGATCCTTTCTGGTCGCGGAAGCAGTTGAATCATATTTCTGATATGCAAGCTTTTATATTTTACAGTCAGCGAGTTCAAAGCTGTTAATATAAAAGAATATATCGCACTCCGTCTCGCAGCTCCCCTCTAATCTTTTCCATATGTCGCAACGTCGCCAGTTCTCTCTGCAGATCTGTCGACTTGATTTGAATTCTCGCTGCCAGTGCTTCCGGCCGGATCCCTCCGGTTACCTTCAAAATGTCCAGGATCTTTTGCTGAATCTCACTTAGCTCTACTCGCCCGCCTTGTTTTCTTTGAAACGTTTTGGCACTGTGCACCGCCCAGGGGTCACAGGCTTTGGCGGGTGACAGGGCATCCATATAACAATCTTCGCAGAGAACCTGCCCGAGATGTTCCTGTTTTTCTCCTTCTGGAATGATTTGACCACATCGATCGCAGTTCATTTAACCTTTCTCCTTATAAACCGGAAATCTCCGGCACAAATCCATGACTCCCCGGCACACCTGTTCCAGAACGTCACTATTTTTGCTATTTACCATGGCCATATCCATCCAGTTGACAATTTGAGCAATTTCATCCAACCCCATTCCCCGGGTCGTAACACCCGGACTGCCGACTCTGATACCGCTGGTGATGTCCGCTCCCTTGGGATCACCCGGAATGACATTACGGTTGACAATAATCCCCACCGATTCCAGTATTTTTTCAGCCACGTCTCCGGTCATATCTTTTGGCCTTAAATCCACCGGCACCAGATGGTTGTCGGTTCCCCCCGATACGATGTGATACCCCCTTTTTTCAAAGCCGGCTGCAAAAGCAGCCGCATTTTCCAACTATCTATAAGTCTCAGTCTTGCTCTACCGCGATAGAGTGATTACAGTTAAATGAATTACTTTTTAAACTGACTAATGCTAAGTGTAAATAAATTCTAACCACCTGAATCCAACCAGGAGGCAGCTGCAATGCAAAAAAAGTTAACCGCATTTGGAATAATCGTATTGGCTGCTTTTTTGGCCTTTATTTCATTGTCCCCAAATGCACAATCAGACCAGCAGTTTACAGCGGTTTCTCCAAAAGAAGCCTCAGTTTTAATTGAAAAACACAAGGAAGATCCCGATTTTGTCATTCTTGATATCAGAACGCCGGGTGAGTATAAAAGCGGGCATATAGAAAATTCGATCATGATCGATTTCTATTCGAAAACATTTGCAGAGGAAGTAAACCGCCTGGATAAAGGAAAAACATATTTAATCCATTGCCGCAGTGGAAACCGGTCAACACGCTCGATGGAGCTGTTTAAAAAACTAAGATTTCAAAAAATATACCATCTGTCATCGGGCATTAACGGCTGGAAATCGGAGGGCCTGCCGCTGGTTCAATAACTCGAAATTAAATGAACTCCAACTGAAATTTATTCGTTATTGATTAATGCAATCCTGTAAAAAGTTAAAATTATCGAATTTCTGTCTCATAACTTGTTGAAATTATTAAATATAAAATTTTATTTTTGTGCTTTTTGTGCCTTTTTGCGGCCACATCATTAATAGTAAAGACTCATTTCTACCGAATTTTTTCACGCGAATTTATCATTAATTTTGTGAGGATTGGGCTGGGTATCGTTTGGATTTTATCTGCTTTCCGGCCCAAACGGTTTAAAAACTATCAGTAGCTGCGGCAACAGCGTCAGGGAGGCAATTAAGGCTATCAGCATTGCCAATCCTGTAAGCAGGCCAAAATATATACTGGGAAGGAAATTTGACAGGCTCAGGATTGAAAACCCAATGATAATCGTCACCGATGTATAGTACATTGCATAGCCGATACTGCCGTGACAATGGAAAACCGTTTTAACGTAATTACGTTCGACGCTGTATTCCTGCTTGAACCTGTAAATGTAGTGAATGGTGTTATCGACAGCAATACCCATGCTGATCGCTGCAATGGTGATGGTCATCATGTCAAGAGGAATGTTCAGCCAGCCAATCACACCCAGCACGGCACCAATCGCCAGCAAGTTGGGCGCAAGCGCAATCAAGGCAATTTTAAAGGATCGGAACAGGATTAGAAACATACCCATCAGTGCGGCAACGACAATGCCCAAAGTCAGGATCTGTGACTCAAACAAACTTTGCAGCATATTGTTGTACAGCACCAGCAACCCGGTTAAATGGACATGATTCTCCTTCAATCCCAGCTTATGGATCAAGTCATATTTGATTTTTTTCAGTAATTCGTTCCGTCTTAAAGATTTTTCGGAATCCCTGACACGAATGGCGTAACGCACCTGATTATCCTTCACGGATACATAGGGCTTTAAAACCATGGCTTTAAACTTTTCGGGCAGTTCGCCGTACAGCAGGGCCAGTTGAAAATTGTCCAGCGGCTGACCGTTATTCAAGTCTTCAGCGATTTTCAGCATCGTTGCCAGTGACAGAACTTTGCCGGTCTCGGGCAGGCTGTCAAGATAATCGTGTATTTTAATGATCCGTGCCATCTTGTCGGCTGTAAACCAGTATCTCTCATCATCTTCTGTGTTCCGGGATTCGTCAAACTCGTCAAACTCGTCAAATTGGTCGCCGCTTTTAGCATCGATTCCAGGGGCAGGCACCTGGGAAGATGTTGTGGGCTCATCAACTTCGATGATGACATCCAGCGGGGTGGTGCCGCCCAGCTTTTGATCAATGATTTTCAGGCCTTGATAGATTTCAGTCGTATCTTTAAAGTAGTCAATGAAGCTGTTTTCAACAACCAGTCTGGAAATCCCGATGATACTGACGGCAAAAATGATGCCACTTGTTACCAGTATCGTTCTACCATGGGTTCCGGTGAACCCGGCCAACAATGATGTCAATGAGTAACTTGATCTTCTTTTGGCCTGTCTGGCCCGGGGAGGTTCTTTATGCACCAGCATTAACCCGGCCGGGAAGAGTAGGAAAGTTACTGCCAGGGAAACAATAATTCCAGCAATCACCATCCAGCCAAAAGTTTTGACGGGCAGCAGGTCACAGAACAGCAGCGATCCAAAACCGGCAATCGTCGTCAGCGCGGCATACAGGCAGGGAGTTACCATTAAACGGACAGTATCCAGAACAAGTTTACGTTGCCCGGCTTGCGGGTTATTGGACGCGAGGTCCCTATAGCGTACGATCAAGTGGATCGTAATCGCCATGGTGATGATCAGTTGCAAAGATATGAAATTTGAGGAAATTACTGTGACCGGCCAACCGAACATTCCCAGCAGACCCATCATGGAAATTGCCGAAAAAGAACAACAGAGAATCGGCAATAAAACCCAGCGTGGATTTCTGAAAATAATGGTTAAGGTGACAATCAGAAAAAACAGGACCCCTATTCCGAATACTTTCAGGTCGCTCTTGATAAAGCTGATCATATCGTCGGCGATCATGCTGACCCCCCCCAGAAACAGCTCGGCATCCGGGCGGTAGTTGTCCATGATGGCACGAATTTTTACAATATCCTGGTGCCTGATTTTCTTATTTTTTTCCCGGAGCTTTTCGAGTTGTTTGGTGATGGTTTTTAATTCAGCCGACTCTGTCGCCGTAAGCGGCTCATCAGCCTGCTTGATTCGCAAAAGATCGCGACGGGTCACCAGATCCTGAAAGTGCTCATCCGTGCGGAGTTCAATCTGCAACGCAGTGGTTTTCAGATCCGGGCTGATCAGCAGATTTTGGTATAAAGGGCTTTTACTGAATTCAATTTTAGCCAGCCGTCGGTCTACTGTCGGTGATTCGAGCGTCCGGATACCGGCGACAAGATCCTTGACCGGTTCAGGAGAACTTTCCAGCAAAGGAGCGTCCAATATAGAAAGCACCGATGACACACCTTTCAGCTGCCTCAGATCATCACGCAGGCGAGTTAGTTGTGCCAGCGCTTCATCTGAGAATAAATCGTTTACAGGAGTATAAATCATCAGCAGATAATCATGGCTGCCATAACGTGATTTAATAATCCGTGAATATATGAAGTCTTCATCGGTCGCGAGAATCAGCGTTTCCGTCGATGCATCCAGTTTAAAATCCTTCGCCTTGTATCCAAGGAAAGCAATCACAACCAGCAGGCACAATAAGATGAGTCGCGGCCGCTCCAGAATGATTTTATCGTAAAAGCGTGTTAACAATCGTGTTACAATTCTCCCCGAGCAAATGATTGGCGCCAACCTCCAAGCTTGCAGATATCCCAAATCAGCCACCACCAGCAGAGTTGGGGGTATGAGGATGGCCCCTGGAAGGGGCCGGGCCACCTCTGCTGGTGGTCGCTGATTTATATTTCCAACAAGTTGTATGAATTTCGAACCATTTAATTATTTCTCGG